>NZ_JBSEFI010000009.1:0-120113 GCF_053570605.1 Flavobacterium sp. U410 | reverse complement strand
ATAGCTCAGTGTAAAAACCCGACCCGCAAATGGCACATTTGGTTTTTTCCGACACACGAGCCAACTCTCAAAAAACCAAAAGAGCCATTTTTTTCCAACGCTCGACAGAACAATCAAAATAATTTATTACTTTTGACCAAAATTAGACAAGTACAAAAATATACAATGACACTTGGACAGAAAATAAAAGAATTAAGGGAACAAGCTGGTCTTAAGCAAAGAGAATTAGCATATCAACTTGGAATTGGAGAAGGGTTTCTCAGTAAAGTTGAAAATGACCAAAAACCCCTTAAAAGAGAAGATTTAACAAAGTTGAATGAACTCTTTAAAACGCCAATTGAAGAGCTTGAGTCTTTGTGGCTTGCAAACAAGGTTTACTCAATAGTTAGAGACGAAGAATCCGCTTTATCTGCATTAAAAGTTGCTGAAGAACAAATCACTTACAACACTTTAAAAAATGGAAAATAAATTAATTGATACAATGCCGACAGAAATTTCAGTTGTTGAAGAACCTCAAATCAACATCTATGGAGAAGTTGAGCCAGATGTGTTAGAAAAAAGTGCTTGGGACAAGTCAGTTAAAGTTGAGGAAAATGGTTACTATTGGAAAAAAGACCCTGTTTTTACCAAAGGTGGAGAAATTCCTAACGACAGACCAATAATTGTTGAATTGTTTTGTGGGTGTGGAGGAACTTCAATGGGGTTTGAAATGGCTGGTTTTGAAGTTGTTTTGGGTTGTGATATACACGCCCCATCAATTCAAACATTCAAAGCAAACCACCCTAATTGTTCAACAATTTTAGGGGATGTTAAAAAAGTTGACCCATATACAATTAAGGAATTACTTAATGGCAGACCTTTAGACGTAATTATTGCAGGAGTTCCCTGTCAAGGCTTCTCTTTGAACAATAGAAAGAGACACCAAGAAGATGACAGAAATTTAATGTACAAAGAGTTTGTGCGTTTTATTGAGATTCTGCAACCTAAGGTTGTAGTTTTGGAAAATGTATCTGGAATGAAAAGTACAGGTAATTTTGTAGAAGACATAGAAAAAGACCTTTCAAGAGCAGGTAAAATGACCGTGAAAAGCAAATTACTCTATGCTCCTGATTATGGTGTTCCTCAAAAAAGAAGCAGGCTAATTTTTGTTGGAATCAGAGACGAAGAATTTGACTTTAACTTAATTCAAAAAACCCACGGTCCTGAAACTGGAAAACCTTATGTAACTATTAAAGATGCCATTGGTGATTTACCTTCATTAAAGCCAAAAGAAACAAAAAAGAAATATAAAACAGAACCATTTTCAGAGTATCAGGAACTTATGCGATTAAATACAAACGGTTCTGTAGAGTGTCATACTGCTCCAAATCATCCAAAGGATACAATCGAAAAAATCAAAAATACCACACCAGGAGAACCAATGTATCCAAAGTTTAAACAGAGGATTCGGCTGGCTTGGGATATTCAAAGTCCAACGCAAGTTTCAGGAGGAATTAGACCACAATTTCAATTTGGACATCCAGAAGATGCAAGAGGTTTGTCAATTCGTGAACGTTGCAGAATTCAAAGTTTTCCAGATGATTTCATAGTTAAAGGCGGTACTGTTCAAGGACGAGTACAAACTGGAAATGCAGTTCCACCATTATTAGCAAAAGCTGTTGCACTTGCAATTAAAAAATATTTATAATGAATTACAGAATATGGCATAGCTCAGAAAGTTTCGCTGATTTTATTATTGACAACACTATTCTTTCTACCAGAAATATTACAAAATCAATTCTTCCAGATAGTGACGCTAATAAACCAAAGTTGTTTCATAGTGTTCCCGATCACTTAAAGAAAATTTTGTATTTAGATGCACCTGACATAATAATCGAATTTGATAACGAACCCATTTTAGCAATTGAAGAAAGTAGAGAAGCTGGTACAGGTCATAATGCTTTTCAACGTTTTTCTAGACTTGCAGCAGCAGTAGAAAACGGTGTGCCAACTTTTTACATTTATCCTGAAGCAACAATTATATCAAGGCTAAACAGCAATCCCAGATGGGATAAAATCAACCCATTGATATTTAAAGCATTGGATGATGTTATGGAGATTTATGACAAACCTGTTTTACTTTATTATTATCCGACAGATTATCAAACACATTCAGCAAATCCGCAGTCATCTATAAATTTCTCAAACAACAATAAAGGAAGAAGAATGGAATCCAATATGAGATATGCTGGATGCCCAGAAATTCAAGATGGACAAATTCAAGAGATGTTTAACCATATTAATCTACTAGTAGCTGAAGTAGAACAAAACGGGATCCAATCAGTAAAAAATTTCATTAAGAAAAGGGAAATAAGAAATAAAAGGCTTTGGATGCGTACAGAATACACTAACAAAGGAGGAGATTTAAATTCTTCCCCTTTGACTTCTTCAATAGAGCTTCCAACTCAATTTTTAATTAACTTTTTATCTTCCTACAATACAGAAAATTACAATATAAATAACTCTGAATTATTGACATCTCGAGCTACCACTCTATTTTACTATACTGCATCAAAATGGAGACCTCAAGGCGACCCCTTCACAGGTTGTTTAGCAGCAATTGACTATATAAAGTGTAGAATTGGTCAAACATTTGAAGATAGAGATGTTAATTTAGTAATGGTTTGGGGCACTATGGACATTGATTATGAAAACCAAACATTTCAGGTAATTAGTGATAATTGTTCAGTTGATGATTTTGCAAATCAAGCTGAAACAGGAGAAAGACGAAGTTTATTACTTAAAGGATACCATAATATCACTAGCGAGGAAATCCCTAGATATTATATGCACGCCAGATATGGGTCAACATATAGCAAACCTAAGCCTATACGCATCTTTTCTTATTTCGCTGATGCTATACTTTTTACAGATGGTTCACTTTGGAGAGATGCTTAAATTATGAGAGAAGAAAGCGTTACAAAAAATATACTCATTTGGCTACAATCTTATGGTTGGAATATAGTTAGTTATGATTTTCCGCAAAGCGGTACAGGGGTTTTACTTCATCCTAATTCAGATGAAAACCGAACAACAAAAAACAAAGGTGGAATAATTCCAGACATTTTAGCAACCAGAAATTCTGTGGCTTTATTCTTTGAAAACAAAGACAGATTTGTATTGTCTGACTTTGAAAAATTAAAGGAAATAAAAACCATAGGCAACTTTTCAAATTCCTTGAATAATATATTATCAGATTTTAATGTAACATCAATTTATTTTGGAATTGGAATACCAGCAATCGAAAAACACATTAAAAAATCACTGGAAAATATTGATGGAATAGACTTTTTAATTAGTACACTTGAAAATGGAGAAGTACAAATAAACTTTGACAAAAATGAAGCCCTACCCTAACAGCCTCACACATTGCCAAGTCGCACCAGCCGACGCGCAAGCCAAAACTTGGCAAAGAGTGTGTCTGCCCAGCCTCACGACCAAAACGAACGACAAACCAGCGGACGAAAAAGAACACCGAAGCGATAACATCACCTATACGCAAGCAGGGTTTTCGTGCTTCGTAGGACAGGAAAGTGGGAAATTTAAAGTTCAGTTCTTCGTAGGAAATTCAGTGGTTAAAATCCCTGCCTGCGTATAGCTGAGAACCGTTAACAGCCATTGTTTCCAAACTTTACGGTATGATAAACGAAATAGAAAAAATAAGAGAAGAGATTAAAACACATTTTGATATAAACTCTAGTTTAGGTTTTACTAAACTGATTTCTCAATCTGAATATGGACTCTATTATATTGAAACTGAACATTACAAACAATCTAAAAGTAATTCAGATTGGATAATTTCAAAAATTTATGTTCATCATCTTGAAAATCAAAAAGTAATCTTTGAATATTTAACAAATCATGACGATGATTTTCATACTTGGATTTGTAAGAATGGAAATGACTATTTACTTTTCCCGGAAGTGCAAGGAGGTCAATCTATTTTGGACATTTCAGAACAAAAACTTTATAGTTTCTATTCTGAAGATGATCCCTTCATTTGGGTAGATATTTTTATTTCTCCTGACAAAACCAAATTAGCTGTTATGGGCTGTTATTGGGCTTGTCCTACTGAATTAGTAATTTATGATTGTAATGATTTAACAAACTTACCATATGTTCCAATCTATAGGCAACTTTTAGAAAATAACTTTGAAATAGAAGGATGGATTGATGAAAAAACAATCAAAATAACTGATAAAAAAAGTAAAAAAGACAAATTTATAAGTTACAACGTCAATTAACATCGGCTATAAATCATGACTGGGTTTTCAAATTTTATTTCGCCAATTCACTTCATTCATGTCTCCTAAAAATTCGAAATTAAATTTTATATTTGGAATGGCTCGGTTTGTGATTTTTCGCCACAATTTTATAGCCGAGGATCGTTAGCAAACATTAAAAAAGACAACGAAAAATGAAATTTAAACAGACAATTTTACTATTTGGACTGATTGCACTAATGACAAGTTGTACAGAGAAGAAAGACAGTAAACAAAAAAACACTTTGCTTTCAAATTTTGTAAGTATTACGGACAATGAAGACAAAGGAGTAAAGGAAATACTTGAATTCTATGGCGGACAATGTAAATATGCAGTCGGAGCTTCAGCTTCTACAGACGAAGGGAAATCAAAGTATTTCGAACTTGAAATGAGCCAAAGTGAAGTAATTGAAAGTTATTCTAAAGTTGCTCAAATGCCTGCTTCGAATGTTGCTTACTTGTTTTACAAAAATCTGAAAGACGAGAAAAACAACTATGACGAAATCCATTCTGTACTTAAATTCAATGATGGTGAAGAAATGACCTTTAAATATCCAGTTGAACAACTTGATATTGTTGCAAGTCGAATGCCGACCGTTGAGAAAGTAGTTGAATTAATAAAGTCAAAACAGTTCCAAGAAATAAAGCCTCTTCTAAGTGATTCTTCTGTTGCCAAGTATAACAAAAATGAACTAGTTACTAATATGGAAAATATTGATTCTCAATTTGGCGAATTAAAGGAGTTTCTACCCTATGGATTTAGGATTAATGAAACTGAAGACGGTAAAAGATACTTGCACATTTCAGGAGCAATCTTGAGAGACAAACAAAACCATGAATTTAGTGCTGACTTTGACTTGGATCGTCCGAAAGAAGAATTGCTGATGATTGGATATAAATTATAAAAAACGTTTGCTAACAAAGCATATAGCTTATGGCGGGGAACATCTGCCCGCAAGGCTTTCGCTACGTAGCCAGCTTTGATCTCGGTGGACAGGAAAGTGCTTCGAAACCGCCACAAGTCATATGCAAACCATTAACAGCAATTTTGATCGAGACTATGAAATTAATATTTGACTCAAATGTTTTTGATGATTTAATAACTGGAAAACTTGATTTGAAAATTGTGAAAAGTAAGAGTAAAGAACTTTATATAACTCATATCCAAGTTGACGAGTTAAATGAATGTGAGGATAAAGAAAAAAGAGCCCTTCTTTTTAATTTTATGATTGAAATTAGACCAGAAAAAATAGCAACTGAATCTTTTATAATCGGAACTTCGAGAATTGGTTCTGCTAAAATTGGAGATGGAGATTTGATTGAAAATTGAGAATGGGAAATTATAAAAAAACAAACGATGCCTTAATCGGAGAAACTGCAATCAAAAATAATCTAACTTTAATTACAAATGATAAAAAATTCAAAAATAAAGTAATCGAACTCGGAGGAAAAGTATTGACTGTAGAAGAGTTAGTAAATGGATAAAAACTACTTACAACATCGGTTACAAGTAATGGCTTGGTTTGACGAACTTTCCGATTTTTGTTTCACCGGTTAGCACTTTGTACTCGTATCTCCGAAAATTCAAAATTTAATTTTATATTTGGAATGGCTCAGTTTGTGGTTTTTCGCCACAATTTTATAGCTGAGGACCGTTAGCATTAATTATAAAAAACATAAACTTGAAAAACATTTATCAGCATTATATTCCGCTCAAAATGATTTTTTTGTTAGAGCTAGTGAGTGGAATATCAATTCTAGGATTTTTTTTATATCTATTCAAAAATAACATTTATCCTGATATATGGGCAATAGCTGGGCCTTTGTTGGGTAGCGCTTTAATAATAACAGGATTAACAAGTTCCAAAATCAGAGAAATCAACGTTAATATTTCTCATCAATCAATAGAAATAAGTAAAGAGTCACTCTTTTCGTCAAAGGATATTAAAATCAAATTTTATAATTTAAAATCCGAATTGAAAACTGGAAATGGAAAAAAGAATAGTATGATACCCAAACTTAGGTTGATTATTTTTGATTCCGATAAAGAAATTGATGAATTAAATAGCAATTTTCTTGGATTTAATAACTCTCAACTTAGAAAATTACATTTTGACCTAAAAGAAATTACAAAAAAATCTAATTCTAATATTGTATAATTTACTCAGAATTTCAAAACTTAATCTAATAAATTTCAAATATTTAACCATAACCTAATGTTTTTAAGCTAATTATATGGGATACTATCTAGAATATATAACCGTAAGTTCTGAAAAAGAGTTATTGTCTAAAATTTCGAATAATGATAAAGAATTAGAATATGACAAAATCGGGATTTTAGAAGGGAAATTTAAGGAAAGTAAATATGACTTTAGCTTTAACATTTATGAAAATGGAATTTTGAATATTTGCTATCCTAAAATTAAATACAGTTGGATTGTAAATAAATTATTTGATGCTGACAGAATTGTACTCGAAATTGATAAAGAAATAATTAAATTCTTTCCCAATAATACTATTTTTAGAATTGATGAATTCATTCGTGAGGAATTTGAAAAACATACAAATAGTAAAATATTAGCCGAAGAATATTTAAAACAACTTAATCTTTATCTTAAAAAAGAAGATTCTAACTATTGGAAAAAATTATAATAACTACTTACAACATCGGTTACAAGTAATGGCTTGGTTTGACGAACTTTCCGATTTTTGGCACTTTGTACTCTTATCTCCTAAAATTCAAAATTTAATTTTATATTTGGAATGGCTCAGTTTGTGGTTTTTCGCCACAATTTTATAGCTGAAGACCGTTAGCATTAATTATAAAAAAAGTCTGCGGTTATGGTGGCTGTCCGGAAGAGTTGATGTATAAAGACTCCCTAAATGGAAAAGAAATTACAATTTTAAATTTCTGCTTTACATGTACGGGAGCTACTGAATATGAAAACAAATTTATTGAAATTGTAAATAATAGAAGTCAAAAACTACTTCATTAAAAAACATAGATCGCCTTTTCCCTACTTATCTCCTATCACAAAAACGTTTTTTATTATATAATTTAAGTATTTTTACCTAATTCCGTCAAAACCGTAACACAAACTAATGCTAAAAGAATATTTAAACTCCTTTGGTTTATTATCAGATAAAGAAATTAATTCTTTTATAGATCTTGGTATTTCCAAACAATTAAAAAAAGGGGATTTGTTTATTAAAGAAGGTGAAACTTGTCAATACGTTGCATTTGTATTAAGCGGACTACTCCGTTCATTTTATTTTTCAAACAAAGAAGAAGATATTACGTATTGTATAAGCTTTCCGAACCATTTTATGACGGCCTATTCTTCCTTTATCACGCAACAGCCTACCAATGAAAATATAGAAGCTATTTCAGATGTCGAATTGTTATTGTTTTCAAAAGAGAATATTCAGGGGTTAGAACAAAATAATCCGAATTGGATCAAATTTTTAAAGATCATTGCCGAACAACAATATATAGAGTTAGAAAAGCGCATCTTTCAACTTCAAAAAAATGAAGCTTTACACCGTTATAAGGAACTTATAAATAAACAACCGGAATATATCCGGAAGGTTCCTTTAAAATATCTGGCTTCTTATTTAGGAATCACCCAACGCCATTTAAGTCGCTTGCGAAAAGAAATTTCTTTTTAGACAAATGTCCTGTTATTAAGGAAACAACATAACTACATTTGTCATATTAAAATTAAAAAAATGAGTAAAAAAGTAGTTATCATTAACGGGCATCCCAATAAAGATTCATTCAATTTCGGAATTGCCGAAGCGTATAAAAACGGAGCTAAACAATCAGGGAATGAGGTGAAAGAGATTATCATTTCGGAACTTAACTTTAATCCTAATCTACAATTTGGTTACCAAAAAAGAACAGAACTAGAACCCGATTTACTGGAAGCTTGGCAAAAAATTCAATGGGCAGATCATTTAGTTTGGATTCATCCGGTGTGGTGGGGCGGACTTCCGGCTATCACTAAAGGATTTATAGACCGACTTTTTTTACCGGGATTTGCTTTTCAATATCGAGAAAATTCAGTTTGGTGGGACAAATTATTAGCCGGAAAAACAGGCCATATTATCACAACTCTCGATCAACCTTCCTGGTATTACAGACTCTTTTTTGGCAGACCAAGTGTAAACCAATTGAAAAAATCGACTTTAGAATTTTGCGGTGTAAAACCGGTGAAAGTGACTTATTTTGGTCCTGTAAAAAATACAGAGCATCAAAAAAGAAAAAAATGGCTGAAAGAAGTTGAAATGTTAGGCAAAAAAGTGAAGTGATTTTTTAAATATATATTTGCTACACTACTTAACTTTAAATCAAAATGAACAACGAACGCGTGTATAAAATGTCTTTTTCCGGAGTGTATCCGCATTACATCACTAAAGCGGAAAAGAAAGGACGTACCCAAGCTGAAGTCGATGAAATTATTTTTTGGTTAACGGGTTATGATGCGAAAGGTTTACAATTTCATTTGGATCAAAAAACGAACTTCGAAACGTTCTTTGCCAAAGCACCTCAACTCAATCCTAACGTTTCAAAAATTACGGGTGTCATTTGCGGTTACCGAGTAGAAGACATTGAAGAACCTTTAATGCAAAAAATCAGATATTTGGATAAATTAGTAGACGAATTAGCCAAAGGGAAAAGTATGGAAAAGATCTTAAGAAAATAGCTTAATACTTTCCGCTTTTAAAAATAGAATAGGCTAGTCGTAAACTTAACACTCCTGAAATGATAAAGCCTATAAAGCCCAAAAACGGAACATTGTAAATTTTCGGAGGCATATTAGCAAATACCAAAATGGAAGAACCCACAGATAAAGCAGCTATAATGATTGCTAAAACCAAACGATTACTCGCTTTTTGAATGGTATCACGCATATCATCTAATCCATGAATCTCATGCTTAATTTTCAGTTCGCCATGTTTTGTTTTTTCCAGAATTTCTTTAATATCTCCCGGTAAATTATCCACCAGATCGTAAACTTCTTCAAAACGTTTAACCACTTTATTGAAAATGCGCTTTGGACTAAATCTTCTGCTGATAATAGTTGTGATATACGGTTCTACGTTTGACATTAAACTATATTCGGGATCGAGTTTTAGTCCGATAGCGTCAACAATTAACAAAGCTCTCATTAGCATATACAAATAATGGGGTAATATGACTTTGTTTTCTGTTAGTATTTCTTTAAACTTACCTATTCCTTCATCAAGTTTAATATCTTGAAGCGTCATCATATCCGCTTCGCCTAATAGTTTAGTCAGTTCATATTCGACTTTTTTTCTATCCGCTATATCGCATTTTATGGCTATTTTTTCAATGGTTCCAATAATTTTTTTGGTATCCTTACGAACAAAATACAAAATCAAATCTTCTAACAATTCCCTTTCCGAAGTCAGGATTCTTCCCATCATTCCGAAATCAATAAAGCAAAGTTGCTCTCTTTCGGGGAGAAAAAATAAATTACCCGGATGCGGATCGGCATGAAAGAATCCAAACTCAATGATTTGTTTCAAATATAGATCGACACCTATTTTAGCCAATTCTTTTCTGTCAACACCTAATTCATCCAGCTTTGTAATATTACTGATCTTGATCCCTTCTATATATTCCATACAAATCATTCGTCTATTCGAAAGCTCTTTGTAAGCATACGGAACATGTAGATTAGGTTCGTTTTTAAAATTTGCAGCAAAGCGCTCTAAATTGGCTAATTCCCGGGTGAAATCAAGTTCTTCCAGAATACTTTCTTCAAAAGTTTCAACCATATTAACCGGTTGAAAAGATTGCAAAGTAGTACTGTAATTTTCTAAAGTTTTTGCCAGCGATTTCATGATTTGAATATCTGCTTCTATGATCTCTTTTATATCAGGGCGCTGTACTTTGAAAACTACCTTTTCTCCATTGAGCAATGTTCCTCTGTAAACCTGAGCCATTGATGCAGCCGCTAATGGTTCTGTCTCAATATGGAGAAAATAATCATTAGGATTGATTTTAAATTCCGTTTCTAACAAGACTTTTATATCAATAGTGTCTTTTGCGGGAACTTTGTCTTGCAATTTGGCTAATTCTTCTAGTAAGGCTTTAGGAAGCAAATCTTCTCGATTACTGAAAATTTGTCCGAATTTCACATAAGTCGGTCCCAATTCTTCCAGAACCATTCGAATGCGTTCATAAGTGGAATGCTCTAAATTGCTTTTCAAAGCCTGATGTTTTTCCAGATAAGATGTTGGCAGATATTGAAACAATCCTGAAGCCGCCAATAGATCTTCAAAACCATATTGAGTTAATACCATTGCCAATTTTTTATATCGGCTTGCCTGTTTTTTATCTAAAATACTCATGAATTTGCTTATTTTTTTTCTAAAATAATCTCTATTGGCTTATTGCTTCTCGGACCAAAAGAGCGTGCTTGTCTTTCGTTTTCTGCCGAGCATAAAATGTACAGATTATAGCTTTGTAACGGAAAAACCTGTGTTTGAAATATTCCTTTCGGATCTTCAATTTTAATACTGAACTGTTCTGCCGGAAAAGTATTGGTCACCGATAAAAAATATTGATCCTTAGCGTAAGGAAAAAAATAACGTTCCTTTTCTTTTTCTTTGCTTATCAAATAATTTTGAGCAAACAGTAAAGGTAAATTAGCTTTGTTCCAACTGTACATATTGTTAACATTGATTACGTCTTTTCCGTTCTCATCAACAATAGTGACCTTTAACTCTTTGATATTCTCCGTTTTTCCGTTTTCATGAGCATCTACAACTAAATATGATGTGAAATCATAACCGCAATGCTGAATCTGAGCAAATGCAATAGCAGAAAAAAGGAAAAAAAACATAAGATAGAATACTTTCATGTCAATTGTTTTGTAAGGTAAAAGTACAAAAGATTTCCTAACTCTTTAGTAACACGATTACGGAATTCCATGTAACTCTTTTTCGTCTATTAATTTGGCTTTTTGGTCTATAAAATTCCGTGATTCGTCTATTCTATTACTTGTTGAGCACAACTAATCATACATTTGGTACAGACTTTGGATTTAACCAATCAAAATTTAAAGTATTATGAAAGCAATAACAAAATTTGGATTAACAGCTTTATTATTAGCTGCATTCGTAGGGACAAGTGCTCAAAACAGAAGATCTTCTACCAATTCAGGAAGCAGAAATAACAGCACTACAAACAATAGTACAAGAAGCAATACTAACACTCAACAACCTAGAACGGTTGCTGTCGATAAACAACCTCAACCGCGCAATGTTGACAGAAATCAGGTTACGTACAAAAAATCGGAACCAAAAGTGGTAGTGGTTAGAAATGATAATAATCAAAACATGCATAAAGTGGTACACCAAAACAACGAATATTATGCAAATGGCGGTTATTATTACAAAAGAGTAAACAACAATTATGTTCGCACAGCACCTCCAGTTGGTTTACACATCGGTTTGTTACCTACAGGTTATATTGTGGTAACTATTAATGGCGGAAACTATTTCTACTATGAAGGAACCTATTATACCGGAAGCGGAAGTGAATATACCGTTGTTACGCCACCTGTAGGAGCTATTGTTTATGCTATTCCGGTAGATTATGAAAAAGTTGTTGTAGATGGAAATACATATTATGAATACAATGGTATTTTATATGATAAAGTATATTATAACGGAGAAAGAGCTTATCAGGTTATAGGTTATATAAATTAATTGAAGATCCATAAGAGTTAGATTTTAAGATTAGCACCCTCAAAACCCCGAAAATCCCGGATACTTTTAAAAGTAATTCCGGGATTTTTATTGTTTATTTTATAAAGAAAATTTTTAAGCGTCTTAAGAACCAAGATGGTATTTAAGATGTATAAAATATGGTAAGACAATGAAATTCTCTTCAAAATGAAAAATATCCTTACAACAGTAATTCTTACCAACTAAAAAATTATATATATTTGGTGATGTTTACTGGTTGTGCTTCATTCAGGAAAAAACCAGCCGTACATTAATTTTGCTACCTCCCACTTCTATCCTGAAAAACCAAAAGAGCTTAATTTCCCTACAGCTACTGGTAATCATCACTTCGAACCTCTATTTGTTGGATACTTAAATTGTCGTTCTTTGAATTGACCTATTTCTTCACGAAGAGCTTGGTTAATGTTTTGGATTAAATCATTCTGGACTTTCATAATCCTCAATAAGTCGTGCATAGCGTTTAGGTTTTCTAGTTGTCTATACACAATCTCTTCTAAATCTGATTTGGTATATCTCTTACTCATAAAAAAGTTTATTTTAAATTTTGATTCTTTATACGATTCATTAAAACTAAAATACACAATTAATGAATCGTTTTAAACAACAAATATATCTTAAAAAGAATGAATTAAAAAAAAATTTATTAATTAAATTTGTTCTACTTGCTATTTATATAATGTAATACGATTCAAATGACATCTAAAAAGCAGATTAATAGAATTAGAGTTGTACTAGCTGAAAAGGATAGAACTAATAAGTGGCTTTCTGAAAAAGTAGATAAAAATAGAACTACTGTTTCAAGATGGTGTACCAATGATATGCAACCTTCTCTTGAAACTTTGGTTGATATTGCTGAGGCACTTGATGTTGATATAAGAGAGTTACTAAATCCAACCAAAGATGAAAAGTAATATCTATATTGATTTATTTGCTGGTTGTGGCGGACTATCACTTGGCCTAAATCGTTCTGAATGGAAAGGCTTGTTTGCAATTGAAAAAAGCCCACACGCTTTTCAAACGTTAGAGCATAACTTGATTAAAAAAATAAATCATTTTGAGTGGCCTAAATGGTTCCCACAAGAAGCACACGACATTAATGAAGTTATTGAAAACTATTCTGATAAATTAAAAAAACTACAAGGCAAAGTAACCTTAATTGCGGGTGGACCACCTTGTCAAGGTTTTTCCATTGCCGGAAGAAGAAATGAAAAAGATGAACGTAATACTTTAATCAATTCATACATTGAATTTGTTTCGCTAGTGAAACCTAAACTTATCTTTTTTGAGAATGTAAAAGGTTTTACAATGGAGTTTAAAAACAATAAACAAAAAGGGAAAAAATACTCTCAAATTGTTACTGATAAATTAACCCAAGAGGGCTATAATGTTTTTGGTCAACTAGTCAACTTTGGAGATTATGGAATTCCACAAAAGCGGACACGTTTTATTCTTGTTGGCATCAGAAACGACATCAAAGATTCGAGTGTAGAAAAAGCAAAAAGTTTTTTCAATCTCATTGAAAACAACAAGTTTTCTTTTTTAGCTGAGAAAGAACTTTCTGTAAAACCAACTATTGAAGAAGCTCTTTCAGACTTAATCCGCAGTAAAAAAACGATTGAAACACCTGATAGAAAAGGTTTTAAAAGCGGATTTTATCATAAAACAAAATCTAATTATCAACGATTTGTCCGAAAGGAAAATGAGGATGATAAAATTCCCAATAGTCATAGTTTCACTAAACATTCTCAAAAAGTAATTGAGCGATTAAGCTATGTCCAATCTGTTTCAACAGAATGTAAAAATATATCTGAAGATTTGAAAAAGAAAATCGGACTTTCTACACAGGTTTTAGTTCCATTACAGCCAAAGGAACAAGCTCCAACCGTTACTTCGCATCCTGATGATATGATACATTATTGCGAGCCTCGTATTTTAACTGTTCGAGAATGTGCCAGATTACAAAGTTTTCCCGATTGGTTTGACTTTAAAGGAAAATATACAACAGGTGGAAAATTGCGAAAAATGGAAGTTCCAAGATATACACAGGTTGGAAATGCGATTCCACCACTATTTGGCGAGCAGGCAGGATTGATATTAAAACAACTTATTTAATGGCGAATACTGAATCATTCAAAATAAGTGCAGCATTAAAAGACCTCATTGGTAAAGAATTGATTACTGATGAGTTTGTTGCTGTTTTTGAATTGGTTAAAAACTCCTTTGATGCAAATGCAACAAAGGTTGAAGTCATTTTTGAAGACAATTACAATCCCGATAATGCCAAAATCATAATCAAAGATAATGGCAAAGGAATGAACTATGATGACCTTAAAAACAAGTGGTTGTTTGTAGCCTATTCTGCCAAACGTTTGGGAAAAGAAAATGAAGATTATAGAGATAAGATAAAGACACAACGGGTATTTGCCGGAGCAAAAGGTGTTGGTCGCTTTTCGTGTGATAGATTGGGGAAACATTTGGATTTAATCACGATAAAAGACGAACCCAATCCTAAAATTGAAAATCTTGTAGTGCATTGGGAAGATTTTGAAAATGCTGATGAAGAAGAGTTTGTAAACATCAAGGTTACACATAATGAGCTGAAAGACACTTCATATAAAATTAAAAGTGGAACAATTCTCGAAATTACCGGACTGCGAGATAATTGGGACAGAAAAAGAATTTTAGATTTAAAAAAATCATTAGCAAAACTAATTAATCCCAATCAGGGAAATGACAGCGAAAAATTTGATATTGAGATTATTGCCAAAGAAGAAATTTATATTGACAAAAAGCCAAATAAAAAAGGAAAATCAAGAGATGATTGGGATATTGTCAACGGAACCATAAGGAATACCATTTTTGAAACGCTTGAAATAAAAACATCTAACATTCTTGTACAAATCAGTGCTGATGGCAACTTTATAGAAACAACCTTACAAGATAGAAACGACCCCATATATTTTCTAAAAGAAAAAAATCCATATTCCGACTTAAAAAACATTTCGGTTTACCTTTTTCAACTAAATAGAACCGCAAAATCCAACTTCACCCGAACAATGGGAATGGAACCTGTAAAGTTTGGTTCTGTTTTTATGTATAAAAACGGATTTAGAGTATATCCGTATGGAGAACCGGGAGAAGATTTACTTTTAATAGATAACCGAAAACAGCAAGGTTATAACCGTTTTCTTGGAACTCGTGATTTGATTGGTAGAATTGAAATCAACGGAGAACAGCCTGAATTGAAAGAAACCACCAGTAGAGATGGAGGTTTAGTGAAAAATCCTACTTATTACAATTTGGTAGAATTTTTCTACGATTATGTTCTAAAAAGATTGGAAAATTATGTGGTCAATGTTATTCAATGGGGAGATGAAAAAGTTAATAAAGAAACCGGAGAGATACGACCGGAATTATGGGCAAAAGACGTTAAAATTCAAATTTTAGAACTCATTTCCGGCTTTATCAACTCCAAAAATGTCATTGATATTCAGTACGACAAAGATTTTCTTGAAATTATTGAGAGTAAGCAAGAAAAGAGTGTTGACAAGATTGTAAAAAACATAGCCAAAGTTGCAGCTAATTCTGACAACCCTGAGTTAGTAAAAGAAGCTAAAAGAATTGAAAAAGCCGTCAAAGAAATAAAAGCGGATGCACAAAAAGACCGAGAGGAAAGAGAAAAAGCCCTAACCCTACAAAAAGAAACCGAACAAAAATTAGATATTGTTACCAGCCAAAAAAACTTTTTACAATCGGAAATTAGTGATGATACCAAAAACTTGGAAAGTATTCTACATCACATTGGTTTAACAACAAGTCTACTCAAAACAGATATTGAAAACCTTGTAAAGGCAATAAACAAAGACGTTTCAAAAGATGAATTATTTAACATTGTAAAACGAATTAGTCAACAAAACGAGAAAATCACATCATTTTCAAAGTATTTCAAAAAAGTTAATTTCAATATACATTCCAATAATTTAAGTACTGACCTTGTTTCTTTCATCAACGAATATCTTACCAACGTTTACAAGCAAAGGGAAGATTTACGCATCAATCGTGAATTACTAAATATTGAAATACACTCACCAAAAGGTTTAGAATTAAACTTCAAATTCAATCCTATTGATATTGTAATTGTTTTAGATAACCTTATCAGCAATTCATCAAAACACGGGGCATCAAAAGTTGTATTAAATTGGAGCAAATTAGGTGATACCATTCAATTAACCTTTAAAGATGACGGAGCTGGAATCAAAGACAATATTCTTGACAACATTTTTGATTTTGGCTTTACTACATCAAGGCGAGGAACGGGTATTGGATTGTACCACGTAAAAGAAATTATTGAGAAATTGAAAGGAACAATAACGGTTAATAATAAAGTAAATAAAGGGGTTGAGTTTGTCATTTCCTTCAAAAATTAAGCATATATGAAATTGGAATACAACATATTATGGATTGATAATGATTTACAAAGTTACATTGACAATAATTCTGTAAGAAGTATTGAAGAATTTTTATTAGAAAAAGGTTTTGACCCTATAATTGAAAAGGTTTTTGATGAAGCAAATCTCGACCAATTTATAACCAAACATGAATATGATTTGATTATTTCTGACTATAATTTGAATAATACAACAGGGGATGAAATAATTAAACAAATTCGAGAAGATAAACAGTTAGATACTGAAATTCTGTTTTATACGGCTCAAGATAGTTATATGAACAACGATCAAGTAATAAAAAATCTTGCTTTTAAAGAACGATTAACGTTCAAAGTCGGCAGAAACGGATTACTCGAAAAAATCGAAAAAGTAATTGAACTAACACTAAAGAAACTCCTAGAACTCAATGCTACAAGAGGTTTGATTACTGCAGCGACTAGTGATTTGGATGTTGAAATTGAAGAAATTTATTATCAACTTATTGAGATTCCCCTTGATGACGAAATGAGACCAAAAGTTGAAAAAATCTTTAGGACGGATTATAAGGAAATGCAAAAAAATTATCTCAAACAATGTAAAGCTAAAAGAGATAATTGTACAGCCGACTACAAACAGTATTTTTCTCTATCTGATTCTTTTAGAAAATATGATATTTTGAAAGAGTTATTAAAGTTGAAAAACTTCGATAATTTTAATTTGGATTTATTCAAAAAATATGGAACAGATGTAATTTCAGTTCGCAACAAATTTGCCCACGCCAAAGCCATTGATGATAATGGAATCCTTAAACTAAAAGGGCAAATTGAAGGGCAGGATTTTGAGTTTACTGAAGTAAGTTGTGTAGAAATACGAAAGAACTTAATTGAACATAAAAGAAATATTGAAACACTAAAGAACCTGTTGAATAAATAATAGATGAAATGCCTACTCATAATGCTATATACATTACCAAGTCGCACCAGCTGAAGCACAAACCAAAACTTGGCAAAGAGTAAGTCCTCTCCAACGTTTCAAACTGAACGGAGATAAAGAATAAAAACACAACATTATGTATAAGCAATAGCGGGAAAAGTACTATTTTAAAACGTAAAAATCAAAATCAAAAGTTTCTTTTATATTTGTTATTATGATTAGTACAACTGCTTTTTATTTCAAGAATCTTAACTAAAACGTTATCAAACTCTTTCATAAAAATCAAAATAAAATGAAAAACGAATTGAGACCCTTTTGGAGAAACTTTTTTGATTTTAATTGGAAGTTCGGTCTTTTCTTGATTCTAATTATTTGTATTCCACGATTTATTTTAGTTCTAAGAGCAAATGAAACTGCTAATTATAGTTACATTGGTTTAATTATGATGATCTCTGCCATTGCTCCTTTTCTATTCCTCAGTAAATATGGACGAAAACAAATCGGAATCATAAAGCCTAAAAAATATTCTTGGTTATTCGGGAGTTTTATTTTGGGGCTAATGTTTAGTGTTCTACTCTACTTTGTGGGGAATTTGATGTATGGAAATACTTTTGAAAATTGGTATGTATACATTGGAAAATCATACAATATTCCTATTGAAATTGAACCAAATGACAAACTCATAATGTTCGTGATTATGGCAATAACAGGGATGATTTTTAGTCCGATTGGAGAAGAATTATTTTTTAGGGGAATTGTTCATTCAAGTTTCGCAAAATCATTTGGAAATGTAAAAGCATCGATAATTAACAGCTTTGCTTTTGCTTTAACTCACATCTCTCATTTTGGGTTAGTATTTATAAATAATGAATGGAAATTATTAACATTTCCAACATGTATTTGGACACTCAGTATGTTCTTAGTAAGCATTTTGTTTTATTTATGTAGAAAAAAATCAGGTTCAATTTTAGGCGCCATAATTTGTCATTCGGCTTTTAATTTAGGAATAATTTATTGTATTTTCTATTTATTAAACAAAACATAGGACTTTTATTTGTTGGTAAGCATATTTAATTTTTTTGTCTTTTATTAAATAATCACGTAACGTGAATCTCTATTTGTTATGTGTTTTTTCAATTTTTATTCTGCTCTTTTTACTTTACTAAATTACTTTTCAATATAATATCTTTAATCTTTCTTTCATAGTAATAATATAAATCGCTGTCTTCGCTCATTTGATTTTCTAAAACAATTATGCTTATATCATATTGGGGAACATAAATATTCAAAGAAGAAAAGCCATCTCCAAGTCCTGTATGACCAAAATATTGAATTCCATTATCATCAACTATTCTAATGTTATAACCATACCCCATCTTTTCTTTTCCAAAAACATTATGTTGCGATTTTGCACTTTCGGTGGTCATCAATTGATAGGTTTC
The DNA here is from genome assembly GCF_053570605.1 of Flavobacterium sp. U410. Classification (NCBI taxonomy): domain Bacteria; kingdom Pseudomonadati; phylum Bacteroidota; class Flavobacteriia; order Flavobacteriales; family Flavobacteriaceae; genus Flavobacterium; species Flavobacterium sp. U410. The sequence continues at coordinate 101,228 of NZ_JBSEFI010000009.1, read as the reverse complement.
CGGTTTTAAAATTTTTCCTTTATGAAGGTTTTCGTTCCAAATGAACAAATCTTCAGCTGTCGTAATAATTCCATCCGCAGGAATATTTTCAGTATTGATAAATGTTGAATCCACCACTTTGTAGTTATTCTTATCTATTAAATGCCCTGAAACAAGATTTTTAATAGTCGTTTTAGAATAGCAAAATGTATGCTTCATATTTAATTCTTTAAACAACTCTTTTGCTAATTCTGTATATGTTTTTTTGGAAGAGAACTCAATAATTTTTCCAAGTAGTATATTGGATAAATTTCCATATTTAAAATCAGAACCTGCTTTAAAAACTAAAGGTTTTTCAATATCAACAATACCGTGAGTATGATTTAGCAGTTGATGCACAGTAACGGTATCTGCCCAAGTCTGCGTTACATAAGGTAAATAATTCTTAATCGGCGATTGCAAATTGACATTTCCTTTTTCGACTTCTTTTAAAAGTAAAACAGATGTAAATTGTTTACTATTAGACATAATTTCAAAATTATGATCTAAAGTCAAAGGCTTTTTCTTGTCAAAATTTGTAAAACCATAAGATTTTGAGTATTTGATCTTCCCTTTTTTAGTAACCAAAATTACTCCGTTAAATGAATAAGGACTTTTCTCCTTCAATAAATTATCAATAGAAATCGAATAGTCATCTTTTTCCTGAGCAAATAAATTACTGCTGATACAAAAGAAAAAAACAAAAACTAATTTTAAAAAATGTCTCATTTTATTGTTTACAAAAGTTATAAAGCTTGTTCAATTTTAATCAAATTAAATCTCGCATCTGATTTAATAAAATCTTTCATCATTGCAGCATGCCCCGCTCCTACAATTACTACAATATTCTTATCTGTTTTCGTCACTTGATTTTGAATATTTGCATACATAATCAAATTTCTTTTATACCATAAAGAAACAAAATCAGAACCAAAAAAATCAGAGTCTTTATTTACTCTATTCAGAAATGAAATATACAATCCTTTATTTAAATTGTATTGTTCTCCTGTGTTCAAGCATTTAAAAACATCCTCTAATGTATTTTGCCTTATGCAATTATTCATAAAAGTTTCTAATTCTGCTAATTTTTTGTAAGCTGAAAAGAGTGATATTGTACCCAAATTGAGCGACAACAAATTTAGTATAAACTTTTATTTTTTTGAAGGTATAAACTAAGCGAATATAACATAATGTTTGAAAGGTTGTTTATCATTATCCCAGTATCTTCTCAATTTTTTAAACCCATTATCTGCTATAAAAAAATCCCAAAACTTTCGTCTTGGGATTTCAATATCATTTAAAAAGATGTTCTTTTTATTTCACATCCATCAACTCCACGTCAAAGACCAAAGTAGCGTCCGGTGGAATAACCCCACCTGCTCCACGGCTTCCGTATCCTAAATAAGACGGAATCACAAAACGAGCTTTATCTCCTACTTGTAACAACGCAATTCCTTCGTCCCAACCTTCAATCACTTGACCTACACCTAACGTAAAATCAATAGGTTGTTTTCTTTTGTAAGACGAATCGAAAACCGTTCCGTTATCCAAAGCTCCTTGGTAATGAACGGATACTTTACTTCCTTTTTGCGCTTTTTTGCCACTTCCTTTTTGAATAATTTGGTAACGCAAACCGCTTTCTGTTTTTTGGAAACCGGCAGCTAATTTCTCTAAAGCTTCCTCTGCTCTTTGTTTCTCTTCAGCCAAACGTTTTGCACGAGAACCTTCAAAAGTTCTGAAAGCTTCAATAGCATTCCATTTTTGAGCTTCCTCTCCTACTCTAATGATCTCAACCGAATCAATGCTGTCACCTTGTGCAATAGCATCTACCACATCTTGACCTTCAACCACATGTCCGAAAACTGTATGTTTTTTATCCAACCAAGGCGTTGGTACATGCGTAATAAAAAATTGAGAACCGTTTGTTCCGGGACCTGCATTAGCCATCGACAATACTCCCGGACCATCGTGTACTAATTCCGGATGAAACTCATCATCAAACTGATATCCCGGACCACCTACACCCGTTCCTTGCGGACAACCTCCTTGGATCATAAAATCAGGAATAACACGGTGAAAAGTTAATCCGTTATAATACGGTTTTCCCATAGGCAACACATTGTTTTCCAATTGCCCTTCTGCTAAACCTACAAAGTTTCCAACTGTTCCAGGTGTTTTATCATGAGTTAATTTCACCAAAATACTTCCTTTTGGCGTATTAAATTTTGCGTAAATTCCGTCTTGCATTGTTTTTTATAATTAAATTTGATTGCAAAATTACGATTTTATATTAAAATGGAAATTAAAATAGTGGGTTACAACCCAATTTATAAAAAAGATTTTATTCGATTAAATAAAGCTTGGCTTGAAGAATTTTTTTATGTAGAACCTCATGACATTGAAACTTTTGAAAATGTAGAAGAAGATATTATTAACAACGGTGGTGAAATATTTTTCTGTTTGGTTAATAATGAGGTTGTAGGAACTGTGGCTATGATAAAAACTGATGCAATGACATTTGAACTCGCTAAGCTCGCTGTCGACAAAACATATCAGGGGTTGCATTTGAGTTCAAGATTAATGGAAGCCTGCATTGAACTGGCGAGAAGTAAAAAAGCTTTAAAAATATTTTTAGTTTCAAATACTAGCCTCAAACCGGCATTAGGTTTGTATAAAAGGTTCAATTTTATTGAAGTTCCGCTAGACGAAACAGATTATGACAGAGCAAATATTCAAATGGAATTAATTCTATAATTATGGAAAATATAAAATATCTTGAAATCAATAAAAAAGCGTGGAATAATAAAGTCCCCGTTCATGTAGATTCTGCATTTTATGCCAACGAATCTTTCTTAAACGGTAGAAACACACTCCCAAGCCTAGATCTTGAACTTTTGGGTAATGTTTCCTGCAAAAAGATATTGCATTTACAATGTCACTTTGGACAAGATTCGCTTTCCTTAGCCCGAATGGGTGCGCAAGTCACAGGCATCGATTTTTCGGAAGAAGCCATAAAAGTAGCACAAAATTTAAATGAGAAATTAGGTCTGGGAGCAAAATTCATTTGTTGTGACGTATATGACACTTTAAATCATGTTGACGAACAATTTGATATTGTGTATACTAGCTATGGTGTCATTGGCTGGCTTCCCGATTTAGACCGATGGGCTACCATTATTGCTCAAAGTTTAAAGCCCGGAGGCCAACTGGTCTTTGTTGAGTTTCATCCGGTGGTTTGGATGTTTGACGACAATTTTAATGAGATCAAATACCATTACCACAACGAAAAAGTTATCATTGAGGAATATTCCGGAACTTATGCTGAAAAAGAAGCGCCCATCACTACTGATTATGTAGGTTGGAATCACAGTTTAGCCGAAGTATTTTCGGCTTTGCTCAAACAAAATTTAAGGATTACTTCGTTTCAAGAATTCGATTATTCCCCGTATAATTGCTTTAATAAAACAATTGAATTTGAAGAAGGAAAATTCAGAATTGAGCATTTAGGTAACAAAATCCCAATGTTATACAGCATTACCGCAATGAAACAATAAAAAAATGAAATCTATTTTTAACACCCACGATAATCAGGAACTCATTACTCGCATCAATAGACTTACTCCCGAAGCTCAAGCTGTATGGGGGAAAATGTCGGTTGACCAAATGTTGAGTCATTGTCAAGCACCTATTGATGTTGCTTTTGGAAATTTACCGTTAAAAGCCAACGTTATCATGCAACTACTGGGCAAAATGCTGAAAAATAAAATCATCAACTCACCCGAATTTAAAAAAAATAGTCCAACGGCTCCTTCTTTTATTCGAACGGAACATTATGATTTTGAAACCACTAAAAAAGAGTTGATTGAAAAAGTATCAAAATTTGCCACAGAAGGTCAAGCCGCAATAAAAAATCAAACACATCCTTTTTTTGGAAGAATGACCTATAACGAATGGGACAAATTACAATACATGCATTTAGACCATCATTTGCATCAATTTAAGGTTTAAAACATTACAAATCACTACTTATCACTACATCAAAAATGAAAAACGACTAAAATATCTGATTTTCATCGAATTAACATTTTATTAAGTATTTTTTTTATTAACTTTCCGTTATAAACACAGAAAGCCCGTCTGTGCATTCAAAAAATCCTGCTTTTTATAGAAATAAACTACCGCGATAGATCATTTTTTATTGTGCAACACTAAAAATCAAGTGTATGAAAAGTATTTTTAACACCCTTGACAACAAGCAGATTATCATGAGATTACATCTGTTAAATGAAAATTCAAAAGCAAACAACAGTAATTTTACTGCTGAAATGTTATTTCGTCAATCTCTTTTAGAGTTAGACATTGCATTTGGTAAAAAAGATATTGAGGTAGATCAGGTCAAAAAAGCAATGAGTACTCTTTTCAAAAATCAGTTTATTAAATCTTTGATTTATACTGATTCCCAAAATTTTTATCGCCGAAAATATCCAAAAGAAGCCAATCAAGAGCAACTAAAAAGTGAATTAATCCAAAAGATCAATCGTATTGGCAGCCAAGGAAAACATGCTATAATGAATATGTATCACCCATTTTGGGGAAAAATGACCTATCAAGACTGGGACTACCTAGTTTGGAATTACATTGATAATCATTTAAGCGATTTGGGTGTGTAATCTTTTCGTGCGTAATCCATCATAAAGTTTTACCTTTGCGCTGTAAATATTTTTTATCATGCGCATTGATATCATTACTGTTTTACCTGATTTACTTCGTAGCCCGTTTGAAGGTTCTATTATGAAACGTGCCATTCAAAAAGGATTAGTAGAAGTACATTTCCATAACCTAAGAGATTATAGTACCAATAAGCATAAAAATGTGGACGACTATCAATTTGGAGGAGGCGCCGGAATGGTCATGATGGTAGAACCCATTGATTTGTGCATTTCAAAATTAAAAAGCGAACGCGATTATGACGAAGTCATTTACATGACTCCCGATGGTGATACCTTGAACCAAAAAATGGCCAACACAATGTCAATGCTAGAAAACATCATTATTTTGTGCGGACATTATAAAGGAGTAGATCAACGCGTACGTGACATGCACATCACTAAAGAGATTTCCATTGGAGATTATGTTTTAAGCGGTGGCGAAATTGGAGCTATTGTGCTTTGCGATACACTTATCCGTTTAATTCCGGGCGTATTGAGTGATGAAACTTCGGCTTTAACGGATAGTTTTCAAGATAATTTACTATCACATCCTATTTATACACGTCCTGCCGAATATAAAGGATTAAAAGTTCCTGAAATTTTATTGAGTGGTAATTTTCCTGAAATTGAAAAATGGCGCGAACAAAAAGCGTATGAACATACCAAAGAAAGAAGACCTGATTTATTGGAAGAATAAATACTTAAGTTTAAAAACAAAAATTCCCGATTGAAAAATCGGGAATTTTTTTACTCATTCGAAATAATAATTTTAATTGCTCTTTCTTTTGCTCCATCCAAAAAGACTTGGTACGCATGTTCTAACTCTGATAATTTAAAATGATGAGTGATCATTTTTTTAAGTGGCAATTTATTAGTTGCAGCTGCTTTAATCAACATTGGTGTCGTATTTGTATTTACTAAACCTGTAGTAATAGTTAGATTTTTTATCCATAATTTTTCAATTTCAAAATCTACCTTTTTACCATGAACACCAACATTAGCAATGTTTCCTCCTGCTTTTACAATTTTTTGACAAATATCCCATGTAGGAGGAATACCTACTGCTTCAATTGCTACATCTACACCATCCTCTTCTACTATTTTTTTTATAGCTTCTTCAACGTTTTCACTTCCGGAATTGATCGTATGTGTTGCTCCTAATTCTTTTGCCATTTCCAAACGGTTTTCATCTAAATCTATCATGATAATTTTAGAAGGTGAATAAAACTGAGCAGTTAATAAAGCTGACATTCCAACAGGTCCTGCTCCTACTATGGCAATTTCATCACCGGGTTTAACATTTCCGTATTGCACTCCGATTTCATGTCCGGTAGGTAAAATATCACTCAATAAAACAGCTGTTTCATCATCAATGGTCTCCGGAATTTTATGTAAACTGTTATCTGCATGAGGAATACGTGCATATTCTGCTTGAACACCGTCAATCATATATCCTAAAATCCATCCGCCATCTTTACAATGTGAATACATTTGTTTCTTACAGTAAGAACACGACCCGCATGCTGAAATACACGAAATAAGTACCTTGTCTCCTACTTTAAATTGACTTACACTACTTCCTACTTCTTCAATAATACCAACACCTTCATGCCCTAAAATTCGACCACTGGCTATTTCCGGGTTTTTACCTTTGTAAATTCCTAAATCTGTACCACAAATAGTTGTTTTTAAAACTTTTACAATAACGTCCGTTGGTTTTTGGATCGTTGGTTTTGGCTTTTCTTCTAACTTAATGTTATGATCACCATAATATACCATTGCTTTCATAAGAATATTTTTTTCATTTACGTAAAAATATAATTAACTTTAGAGAATAATTTGAAGTATTCTGCTAAAACATGTAACAATTCTATCATTTTTACATTTTAACTTTCAATTATGAGTTAAACTTTCATTCTTCATGAACATTACAGACAAGATATATCAAAATAGAAAATTAGAAACTTGGGTCGAAAACAGAACTTCGAGTGCCTTAAACAATGCTGAAATGCACATTTTTGAAACCCATCAAACCGAGAATAATTTTTTACTAAAATTTAGGCATCCGGTTTTAGTAAGCATGTTTGAGGGAAAAAAAGTAATGCATCTTAAAGGAATGGATTCTTTTGATTTTTTACCCGGAGACTCATTAATTCTACCTGCAAATGAACTGATGACTGTTGACTTTCCCGAGGCTAGTTTAAATACACCAACAAAATGTCTGGCAATGACTATTTCCGAAGAAATGATTCGGAAAACCATTGATGATATGAATGAAAAAAGAGCTAAAATAGACGGAGAATGGGAATTAAAAGATTATAATTTTCATTTTACCAATGATATGGCTATTCATCAAATTATTGAGCGATTGTTATTTCTTTTCACTGAAAATCATCCTTCTAAAGATATTTTTGCAGATTTTATGCTACGAGAATTAATTATTAGAATTTTACAAAAGGAAACCAAAAGTCAGTTAATCAAAGACTCTAAATCGTTGGCAGCAAATAACAGGTTAGCCTTTGTTATTAATTACATTCAACAAAATTTAGACAAAAATTTAACCATTAAAGAATTGAGCGATAAAGCCTGTATGAGTGAATCACATTTTTATCGGGTTTTCAAAAATGAATTAGATCTTTCCCCAATCGATTTTATTAATAATGAACGTGTAAAATTAGCTACCGAATTACTAAAAGACCCTAAAAAACAAATCAAAGAAATTTACATGGAATGTGGTTTTAACAGCCTTTCTTATTTCAATAGAGTTTTTAAAAGAATAGAGTTAATTTCTCCCAAAGAATATAAAATACGTACTACTACTGGAGAATAATATTAAAATATTGATTATCCCTATTGAATTTAAATATTGTGAACTGATACAAAAAAATATAAATTTCGGATTCAAAGTTCAATTTTTTTTATATATTTGCACCCAAATTTGGATTAACCTCTGGCGAAAGACGTATATGTTACTCTGAATCAAACTTTTATTTTAAACAAAATGGCTAATTTAGTTGATTTCGTACAAAGCGAATTTGTAGCAAAAAAAGATTTCCCTGAATTTAACTCAGGAGACACAATTACTGTGTATTACGAAATTAAAGAGGGTGAAAAAACAAGAACTCAGTTCTTCAAAGGAGTTGTTATCCAAAAAAGAGGGGCTGGTTTAACTGAAACTTTCACTATTCGTAAAATGTCTGGTTCTGTAGGTGTAGAGCGTATCTTCCCTTTAAACATGCCAGCTTTACAAAAAATTGAAGTTAACCAAAGAGGTAAAGTTCGTAGAGCTCGTATCTTCTACTTCAGAGAACTTACCGGTAAGAAAGCTAAAATCAAAGAAAGAAGAAGATAATTTAAACTTCTACTTAGTAAAGAATAAAAAAGTCTCAACAATGTTGAGACTTTTTTGTTTTTATATATTTTTCAAACGCAATTTTTAGGTTTTGATAAAAATTCAATGCTTAAATTACCATATCCTTAATTCAAACGTTTTCGACCACTTTGAAACTGATAATTCATTACAAAATCATTATATTTGCCAGATTTTCTTTTGAAAAACTAATAAACAAACGAACTTAAATTAAATTTTCATGTCAAATCAACCTAAAATTATCTATACGATTACGGATGAGGCGCCTATGCTAGCCACTCATTCTTTTTTACCTATAGTACAAGCTTTCTCAAAACCTGCTAACATTACTTTAGAAACCAGAGATATTTCATTAGCAGGAAGAATTTTAGCTAACTTTCCTGAATTCTTAAAAGAAGACCAAAAAATTGGTGATGCTTTAACAGAACTAGGACAATTAGCAACAACTCCGGATGCAAACATTATTAAGTTACCAAATATTTCTGCATCTATTCCTCAGTTAAAAGCAGCTATCGCTGAATTACAAGCACAAGGATTTTCTATTCCTAACTATCCGGACGATCCTAAAAATGATGAAGAAAAAGCGATTAAAGCTAAATATGCTAAAGTTTTAGGTTCTGCTGTAAATCCGGTTTTACGCGAAGGTAACTCAGATCGTCGTGCTCCTAAAGCCGTTAAAAATTACGCAAAAGCTCACCCTCACTCTATGGGTGCTTGGGCAAATACTTCAAAAACTAAAGTAGCCCACATGAATGAAGGTGATTTCTACGGAACTGAGACTTCTGTTACTTTAGATAAAGAATCACAATTCAAAATCGAATTCGTTGCAAAAGACGGAAGCGTTAAAGAATTAAAAAGTTTAGCTCCTTTAAAAGCCGGAGAAGTTATTGACAGCGCAGTATTAAACATTAATGCTTTAAAAGCATTTGTAAGTCAAGCTAAAGAAGAAGCTAAAGCGACTGGTGTACTTTTATCAGCTCACTTGAAAGCTACAATGATGAAAGTATCTGACCCAATTATCTTCGGAGCAATTGTAGAAGTATACTTTAAAGATGTTTTTGAAAAATACGGAAGTGTTTTTGCTGAATTAAACATCAATAAAAATAATGGTTTAGGAGAAGTTTTCGGTAAAATTGCCGGACATGCTCAAGAAGCCGAAATCAAAGCTGCTATTGAAACTGCTATTAACAATGGTCCTGATTTAGCCATGGTTAATTCAGACAAAGGAATTACAAACTTACACGTGCCTTCTGATGTCATTGTGGATGCTTCTATGCCTGCTATGATCCGTATTGGAGGAAAAATGTGGGATAAAGAAGGAAAAGAACGAGATACTTTAGCAATGATCCCGGATCGTTCTTACGCTGGTGTTTATGTTGCTGTAATTGATGACTGTAAAGCAAACGGAGCTTACGATCCTAAGACTATGGGGTCTGTTCCAAACGTAGGATTAATGGCTCAAAAAGCAGAAGAATATGGCTCACATGACAAAACGTTCCAAGCGGAAGCTGAAGGAACTATTCGTGTAGTAGATGCTGAAGGAAATGTATTGTTACAACAAGCTGTTGAAGCCGGAGATATTTTCCGTATGTGCCAAACTAAAGATGCTCCTATCCAAGACTGGGTTAAATTAGCTGTGAATAGATCTCGTTTATCTGATACTCCTGCTGTTTTCTGGTTAGACGAAAATCGTGCTCACGATAGAGAAATCATCAAAAAAGTAGAAAAATATTTAAAAGACTACGATACAACAGGTTTAGATATTCGTATTTTAAACCCTATTGAAGCTACAAAATTCTCTGTAGAAAGAATCCGTCAAGGTTTAGACACCATTTCTGTTACAGGAAATGTATTACGTGATTACTTAACAGACTTATTCCCTATTTTAGAAGTAGGTACTTCTGCAAAAATGCTTTCTATTGTTCCATTGATGAATGGTGGTGGATTATTTGAAACCGGTGCAGGCGGATCAGCTCCTAAACACATTGAACAATTTTTAGAAGAAGGATATTTACGTTGGGATTCATTAGGTGAATTCTTAGCTTTAGGCGCCTCTTATGAGCATTTATCGCAAACACAAAACAATCCTAAAGCTATGGTTTTAGCTGAAGCTTTAGACGTTGCTACTGAGAAATTCTTAGAAAACGACAAATCTCCGGCTCGTAAAGTAGGACAAATTGACAACAGAGGTTCTCACTTCTACTTAGCTTTATATTGGGCAAATGCTTTAACTACTCAAGATAAAGATGCTGAATTGAAAGCTAAATTTGCTCCAATTGCTGAAGAATTAAATGCTAACGAAGCTAAAATCAACGAAGAACTGATTGCTGCTCAAGGTTCTGCTCAAAACATTGGTGGATACTATCATCCAAATGAAGAGTTGACCGCTAAAGCAATGCGTCCAAGCACAACTTTAAATGCAATTTTAGCTAAATTGAATTAATCAATTTCTATAATTTAATAAGCAAAGGCTTCCAATTTGGAAGCCTTTTGTCTTTGCTACATTACAAATGTTCTATTTTTTCAGTTGCTCAATTTCTGCCTTTAATGACACCACTTCATCATTCAACTCTTTAACAGCTTCAATTAGCACAGGTATTAATTGTATATAATTAACTGTTTTATATTCTTCAACCTTAGCTTGTGTATAATCAGTTCTCATCGTTTTAATCATTTCCGGAAAAACTTTTTCTACTTCCTGTGCTATAACTCCATATTCTTTACGTTTATGATGCTTAACCATCATTTCTCCGTTTAAATCATTTCTTTTAACATCAAACTCTATATCATAATATTTACCTGATATCTGTTCCAATTTTTCTAATGGCGAGTCAATTCTTTCAATATTAGATTTTAATCTCTGATCTGAAAGATTTTGAAAACCAGAGTAAGTAGCTACAATACCATTACCCACTATTGCATAAGTATCTGTTGTATCTCCCCAAAGGCCAACATATCCGTACCCATAAGTACCTACACTATTATAAGTAGTTGCTCCAAAAGCATCGTAATTTTGCCCCCATACACCATAACCCGGTCTGTAATTTGTCACACCTACAACTCCGTTAAATCCTTGCCCGTATACACCATGTCCTCCATTAGTTCTTAGATTACTTCCATTTATTGCAGCTGCAGCTGTAGCTGTTGAAGCCACTTCTCCGGAAACACCCGCTGCTGCCCCTGTTGTCATACCTACAATTGCTGCTGTATTAGTCGCTGTATTATTTGTCTCTGCTTGAATAGTTGAATAACTATTTGAAGAAGATGTGCTTCTTGCCCAAATAGCAACTCCGCTTGTCGAAACTGTTGACTGGATTCCGGCAGTATTAGACATCGGGTTATTAATAACTAATCCATGTGTAGCAGCATTTTGATTATTTATTGTAACAGATCCGGCATCTGCAGTTATGGTTCTTCCGGCACCTGATCCTCCTTCGTCATAAGCCATATCTAATGTATTATGTGATCCACCAGCCGCTCCGGCAGCCATTCTTACCCAAATGGTTCCATTCCAATAATAATACCCCGGAGTAACATCACTCACTGTTGCTGTATTGTAGACAATTGTCCCTGCTGTTAATGCGCCACCAGCTGGATTTACTACAGGCGCTGCAACTGTTGTAGTTGTTAAAGCAATTTGCGGAGCTAAAAAGCCATTTGAAGAAGAGTTAATTTCTAAAGCTGCTCTAGGATTAGTAGTTCCTACACCAACTTGAGCCATAGCAGTAATGCTCATTCCTAAAAAAACAAAAAGTAATCTTTTTCTCATAATTATATTAAATATTTTTTACATATAAATCCAAATATAATAAATTTATTCTACTAAATAAGTTAAAAAATAATACAATTGATATATATTATACTAAATAAAAAAAGATCACAACTCTATTATATAGCTCTGTAATCTTTTTATATCACTATATATAAAATTGAGAACTTAAAGGATAAATTTTACTTTTCCATAATTAAAAGTTATTTTTGGAATTCGTAACTAAAGATTTTATGAAAAAAATTATAATTAGCATATTTGCTTTATACGTTCACTTTCTTTCCTTTTCTCAAAATTTCACTATTGAAGAAACAGTAACCGGACCGCGAAAATATGCTCCCGAAACTATTTTGTTTTCCCAATGGAAAAAAAGCGAAAATGCTTTCATTTACCTAAATAAAGACTACCAATCTCTTATAGAAAAAAACAGTCAAAACAAATGGGCAGCAACCACACTAGCAACAACGACTGAACTCATAAAAAGTTTAGAAACGGCTTTTCCGAATGAAAAGTTCGAACTGCGATTTTTTCCTTATAATTTTGAATGGATTACAAACGAAATCATTTCTTTTACTGTCGAAAGTAAAACCCAAAAACATTTTGTTCACTACGATTTCAAAAATCAAAAAATAGTTAAAAGTGTCACTGTTCCAACAGCTGCAAACGAACCTAATGTTTCTAAAGGTTTTGATGTTGCTTGGTTAGAAGACAACAATATTAAAATTACTTCGCAAAACGGAACTACACTTTCTGTAACAAACGATACGGATAAAGGAATTGTAAACGGAAATAGTTATGTACACCGTCAGGAATTTGGTATTCACCAAGGAATGTGGTGGAACGAAAAAGGAACAAAACTAGCTTTCTACCGAAAAGACGAAACCATGGTTGGCGATTACCCAATCATCAATTGGAACGAACGCGAAGCGGTAAATAATAACATCAAATACCCAATGGCGGGTATGAAAAGTGAAGAAGTAACGCTTCAAATTTTCGATATTAAAACTCAAAAGACAATTCAAATTCAAACGGGCGAACCCAAAGAGCAATATTTAACAATGGTTTCTTGGCATCCTAATGGGGAAAGTATCTTTATTGGTGTATTAAACAGAGAACAAAATCATTTAAAATTCAACCAATATAGTACTAAAACCGGTGCTTTAATCAAAACTTTATTCGAAGAGAAAGCAGCTACTTGGGTAGAACCGCAGCACGAAATCATCTTCTTGCCTAATAATTCGGAACAATTCATTTACCAAACCGATTATAACGGTTATAACCAAATGTATTTGTACAGCACATCAGGGAAATTAATTAAAAATTTAGGCTATAAAGATGTTATTGTTTCCGAATTCAAAGGATTCAGTTCAGATAACAAATCGGTGTATTATACCGGAATTACGAATCAAGGTCTGGATCGTCAATTGTTTGAAGTTTCTTTGAAATCGGGCAAAACAACAGCTTTAACTTCGGCTTCAGGAACGCACAATGCAAGTGTTTCATTCGACGGAACATACATTTTAGATACTTTTAGTAATACCGAAACACCTAATACTGTTGCCATTGTTGAAACCAAAACTAAAAAATCAACTTCTTTGGTAAACGCTTCAAATCCTTTTACCGGAAAAATTGATTTACCAAAGATGGAAATGGTTACTTTAACTTCTGCTGATGGAAAAACATCTTTAAACGGACGTATTTTGTATCCAACAAATTTTGATGCAACAAAGAAATATCCAGTCATGATTTATGTTTATGGAGGTTCTCATGCGCAATTGGTTACCAATAAATGGTTAGGCGGTGCAGGATTTTTCGATTATTACATGGCACAACAAGGATATGTTGTTTTTACCTTAGATAATAGAGGTAGTGATGCTAGAGGAAAACATTTTTGCGATGTCAATCACCGTCAATTAGGAATTAACGAAATGGCCGACCAATTACAAGGTGTTGAGTTCTTAAAATCAAAAGACTTTGTTGACACCAATAAAATTGGAGTTTTCGGTTGGAGTTTTGGTGGTTTTATGACGACTTCACTCCTAACCACTTATCCTGATTTGTTCAAAGTAGGTGTTGCTGGTGGACCGGTTATCGATTGGAAATATTACGAAGTAATGTATGGCGAACGTTATATGGATACGCCTCAAGAAAATCCGGAAGGTTATGAAAATGCTTCTTTATTGAACAAAGCTCAAAATTTAAAAGCACGCTTATTGGTAATCCACGGAGCTCAAGATCCTGTGGTAGTACAACAAAACAGTATGAATTTTATTGAAGCATGCATTAAAGCAGGAAAACCAATTGATTATTTCTTGTATCCAAATCACGAACACAATGTTAGAGGAACCGACAGAATTCACATGTATGCGAAAATTGCCGATTACTTTAATACCTATTTAAAATAATTTATAAGCCAAAATTGAAAGCTATGAGTACAAAAATCCACAGAAATAAAGAACTATCCATTTTTGAAGCCTTAATTCCCGTTTTTGCATTAGTTGGAATGCTAGCTTATAACGTATTTGTTTTTGGAGACGAAGCCTTAAGCGGTAGTAACCAATTTGTGCTTCTTTTAGGCGCTTCGGTTGCAGCTATCGTTGGTTTCTTTAATAAAGTTTCTTATAAAAAAATGATAGACGAAGTTGCCGAAAACATCAAATCGACTGCCGGAGCTATTTTGATTTTATTGATGGTAGGATCTTTAGCTGGAACTTGGCTAGTAAGCGGTGTCATTCCTTCCATGATTTATTATGGACTAAAAATATTGAGTCCGGCTATCTTTTTACCGGCCACTTTAATTATTTGTTCCGTAATTTCTATTGCAACCGGAAGCTCTTGGACAACTTCAGCTACTGTGGGTATTGCCTTAATTGGGATTGGTGGCGCTCTAGGTTTTGATTTAGGAATGGTTGCCGGAGCTGTTATTTCGGGTGCTTATTTTGGAGACAAATTATCTCCCATGTCAGACACAACCAACCTTGCTCCTGCTATGGCCGGAACCGATTTGTTTACGCACATTCGTTACATGACCATTACAACAGTTCCTACCTATATTATTACGCTTATTGTTTTTATCATTTTTGGGTTAACAGTAGAAACACACGGAATTGCCAATACCGATGCGCTTTTGGCTGATATTGAAAAAGCATTTAACATTACCCCTTGGTTGTTTTTAGTTCCTGTTATTGTAATTGGTTTAATCGTCAAAAAAACGGAACCTTTAGTGGCTTTATTGGTTGGAACTTTATTAGGTGGAATTTTTGCACTTATCTTTCAACCAAATATTATTTTGATGCTTTCTGGTGGAACCGAATTGAACTTTTTAAACGGATATAAAGGCGTTATGAATGCCATTACAGTTGAATCGGTAATTCCAACAGAGAACGAAACGCTACAAGATTTATTCAAAGCAGGCGGAATGCAAAAAATGTTGGGAACTATTTGGTTGATTCTTTGCGCTATGGTTTTTGGCGGAATTATGGATGCTATCGGAGCTTTGGCACGAATTAGTCAAACCTTATTAAAATTAGCACATTCCACTTTTGGACTATTTGCTTCAACTGTTGGAAGTTGTTTAGCGCTTAACGTTACTGCTTCTGACCAATATTTAGCGATTGTAGTTCCGGGTAAAATGTTTGCCAAAGCTTACGAGCACAAAGGTTTGGCTCCAGAAAACTTGAGTAGAACCTTAGAAGATTCGGGAACAGTTACCTCTGTATTAATTCCTTGGAACACTTGTGGTGCTTATCAATCAGGGGCATTAGGAGTAGGAACTTTTGATTATTTACCATATGCTGTTTTTAATTATTTAAGTCCGTTGATGACCTTAATTTTCGCAGCTTTAAACATCAAAATAAGACAATTAACGACTTCAAAAATTGAAGAATAATAAGTATAAATAAAACTTATTCTATAATAAAAATTAACCATGACTTAACTATAGTTGTGGTTTTTTTATTTGTAAATTTGCATTAGAAAATTAGTAATAACATTAAAATAACAAATTATGGCACTAGTAGGAAAAAAATTCCCTAACATTACAGTTGACGCTATTTCTGAGATGGGTGACAACTTAAGAATCAACGTTTTAG
Source organism: Flavobacterium sp. U410 (assembly GCF_053570605.1). Taxonomy (NCBI): domain Bacteria; kingdom Pseudomonadati; phylum Bacteroidota; class Flavobacteriia; order Flavobacteriales; family Flavobacteriaceae; genus Flavobacterium; species Flavobacterium sp. U410. The sequence continues at coordinate 85,271 of NZ_JBSEFI010000009.1, read as the reverse complement.
AAGAAGCAGTAAACAACAAGAAAAAAGTTGTATTGTTTTGGTATCCAAAAGATTTTACTTTTGTTTGTCCAACAGAATTACACGCTTTTCAAGCTGCTTTAGGTGAATTTGAAAAAAGAAATACTTTAGTTATTGGTGCTTCTTGCGATACTAACGAAGTTCACTTTGCATGGTTAAACACGCCAAAAGACAATGGTGGTATTGAAGGTGTTACTTACCCAATTTTAGCTGATACTACTAGAAATTTAGCAGCCGCTTTGGATATTTTAGATGCGGAATGGGTTTTCGACGAAAATCTTGAAGAAGAAATTTTAGAAGGTTCAAATGTAACTTACCGTGCTACTTATTTAATTGACGAAGATGGTAAAATTTTCCACGAAAGTGTAAATGACATGCCATTAGGAAGAAATGTAAACGAGTACTTAAGATTAATCGATGCTTATACTCACGTTCAAACTCACGGTGAAGTTTGTCCGGCTAACTGGGAAGAAGGTAAAGACGCAATGAACGCAGATAGAAAAAGTACTGCAGCTTATTTAGCTTCTCACTAATAAAAAATCAACTTCAATAGCAATGTCAAAGATCAATTTGACATTGCTATTAAATCAAAATCCAAAAATTATGTTTCAAGAAATCGAGCAAGATAATTTACAAGAAATTGTAAACTCTAATGATACTGTATTGGTTCAATTTTCGGCTTCATGGTGTGGAAACTGCCGTATTATGAAACCAAAATTCAAAAAATTAGCTTCTGAAAACGAAAACGTTCCATTTTTAGTTGTAGATGCTGAAAAGTTTCCGGAATCCAGAAAATTAGCTAAAGTGGACAACTTACCTACTTTTGCCGCTTTCAAAAACGGTCAATTGGTAAAACAAACGCAAACAAACAAAGCTGAAGTTTTAGCAGAATTAGTTCACGAAGTAATTTAATTAATGGTTTTTTGTTCATAGTTTATGGTTATTTAAAAATTTATTTTAACCATCAACCACTAACAGCAAACTATAAACTTTAAAAACATGAAATTACCTGTAATTAAACAGCTTACTCAGTTTATTGAAGAGAACGACCAAGATTACCTAATTGAAACTATTGAAGTTTTAGAAAATCTTACCGAAGTTCCTTCTTTAAAAGACGAAGAGTTAGATGTTATTGGAGAATTAATCTCTAATATGTATGGCGCTTTAGAAGTACACAAAATGATTCAAGACGGAAAAGACAAAAAAACCGCTTTAAATGATTTCATGAAGCGCGTCTTGGGTTCTATCGATAAAGAATAAAAAATGCTCTCTAAATTTGAGAGCATTTTTTTTACGCATAAAAATACAGAATCATTATTATTTTGTTAAAAAATTATATATTGCATAATATTTCAATATATAATTTATGAAACAACTATATTTTTACACTACTCTACTTTTAAGCTGTTACACTTTAATTGCTCAAACTACTTTTAAACCAAGACAGCAGCAGCTTGAGTTTATTGAACTTCACAACGGAGAATTATCTGTTTTAAAAACACCTCAAGCTACTCTTCAAAGCTTTGTTTCTAAACTTCCTTATCCTATTATTTTTGTTCACGGACTCAATTCCAGTTCGGATACCTGGAACACTTCAACCGATTATTTTGATAACCAATATAATTTTAGTTTCGGTGGTCGATTGGATTATTGTTTAAATGCTGATAGTAATAATACCCTAGCCAACACTAACTTCTACCCTACTCCTAATGCTGATATTGCTGCATTTCAGACTAATTTCCAAAATGGAGATTATTTCTATGTGAATTTCAATGTAGAACCAAACGGAACTATTGATACCAGTGTTTTAAGCAATCAAGCTGCAATTACCAAACAAGGGGCTGCTATGAAAGACGCTGTACAACGTGTGCTACAAATTACCGGAAAAGATAAAGTTATTTTGGTGGGACATAGTATGGGCGGTTTGGCTTCACGAGAATATTTACAAAATACGATCAATTGGCAAAGTGATAATCAACATCACGTAGCTAAACTATTAACTTTAGGAACACCTCATGGCGGAAGTAATGCAAGCGACAATCCGTTAGCCTTTTTTACTAGTGTTAATGTACGTTCAGAAGCCATCAGAGATTTAAAAAAAACCTATTATTACAGTGGGGAACCAAGTGTTTTTTTATTTGGAGGAGCAGAAATTCAGAACAGCAGTACGATGAATGATAATTCATATTCGCCCGATTTTTATAATGTAGACATCAATTGTAATGGCACAGTTGGTGAAAGTATTACAGGTTTAAACCAAAGAGCTGCCGATCATTTTATTGATTATTCTTGTGTTATCGGAAGAATTACGGGTGGCACAACAGACGGTGTTGTTGCCGAACCTTCTTCGCTATTAAATACATATATCACTGGACTTACCTATCCTGCAAAATATTTCTACTTTAATTCGTCATTCGATTTTATTGAAAATCATACCGAACTTCCCGGAAAATATTATCAGATCATGCAAGGTTTAGACGAACCTAATTTTAAAGAACTAGCTTATGGAATAAATACCAATCAAGATTATTATGGTTTTACGACAGTTCAAGCTAATTCAGGAACTGCTGATTTGGACTTTTATAAATTTACTGTTTCAGATGCCATTGATGCTCAGATTAACATTAGTTCTATCACAACTAGTAACATGAATGCTATACTTTTAGACGAAACCGGAAACAATATAGGTTCAACTCATAATAATAGTGGTAACAGTATTAGTTTTTCTGAAACTTTAGCTGCAGGAAACTATTTTTTAAAAATTACAAGTGTCAATCCATCCACAACAAATTACCAAACACCTTACCAATTCAGTATTACTACTACTTTGAATAACTCGTCTTTTAGTTCAGATGAAAATACGATTCGCATTTATCCCAATCCGGCTACAAATGTTTTAATAATTCATGGAAACGAAATGGAAAAAATCAGTATTTATAATCTTTTGGGGCAACAAGTACTATTGCTAAATAATTTAAATACTTCAAATCAACAAACTTTAGATATTTCTCCATTACAATCAGGAGTTTATTTATTGAATGTAGAAAATAACCAAAAACAATATACTTTAAAATTTATAAAAGAATAAAAATAGTTATTTACTTAACCAACTAAGTTTGCCGAATTCTAACCTTTAAGAATTCGGCATTTTTTTATGTATTAAAATATTTTTTTCTAAACCAAAAAGCTAAATTCACCAATGCTATCAAAGCCGGAACTTCAACCAAAGGACCAATTACACCTGCAAAAGCTTGTCCGCTATTAATTCCGAAAACACCAATAGAAACTGCAATAGCCAATTCAAAATTATTTCCGGTTGCTGTAAATGCAATAGCTGTAGCCTTAGAATAATCGGCTCCAAAATATTTTCCGATAAAGAAACTCACCACAAACATAATTCCAAAATAGATCACTAAAGGAATAGCAATTCGAACTACATCCATTGGAATCTGAACAATTAACTTGCCTTTCAGACTAAACATCAGAACAATAGTAAATAACAAGGCAATTAACGTTATCGGTGAAATAAAAGGAACATATTTTTCCTGAAACCACTTTTCGCCTTTTAAACGAATCAATCCAAATCGACTGATGATTCCTAAAACAAACGGAATTCCCAAATAAATTCCAACACTTTCCGCAATTTGCTCAATACTAATATTAACTTCGAACCCTTTGTAACCGAAAATAGGTGGTAAAACGGTAATAAAAAAATATGCGTAAACGCTGTACAATAGCACTTGAAAAATACTATTTAAAGCAATTAAACCTGCTCCATATTCTCGATTTCCTTCTGCTAAATCATTCCACACAACAACCATTGCAATACATCGTGCCAAACCAATAAGAATAACGCCAATCATATATTCAGGATATCCTTCTAGGAATAAAACAGCCAAGAAAAACATTAAAATCGGACCAACAATCCAATTTAAAATGAGTGATGCACTCAACACTTTAGTATTTTTAAACACCTCACCCATTTTGGCATAATTTACCTTTGCTAAAGGCGGATACATCATCAAAATCAAACCAATTGCTAAAGGAATATTCGTTGTTCCACTTGAAAAAGAATTGATAAAACTACTGCTTGAAGGAATAAAATAACCTATTCCCACTCCGATTACCATGGCTAAAAAAATCCATAGTGTTAAATAGCGGTCTAAGAATCCTAATTTTTTTCTTTCTACGACCGGAGCGCAATTAGTAACAGACATACTACTTCTTTATTTGTGAGAAAACATAAAATAGTTCAGAAGCAATTTCTAAACTTCTTTCTTCATATTTAGCATTCATTAAATCCGTGCCGTCAAAAGCTTTCGGATCTTCGTAACGAATCGGAATTCGGGCTTCAGCACCAAAGATAAAAGGACAACCTTCATCTGCCGAAGAACACGTCATAATCGCAGCAAAACCTTTTTCGGGATTAAAACTGTCATCATATTTTTTAGAAAAACCAATAACAGCAGCTTCATTTGCATCATATTTTAAAGCATACACCGGATTTGTATTTTCAGATAACTTTAAAATTTTAAAACCTTGATTCGTCAATGTTTCCGATACTTTCTCAAACATAGCTGTCGCTTCTGTTCCTCCTGAATAACAAAAAACATTAGGGATTTTAAAATGAAAAGCCATAGTTTGTGCCCAAATTTGAGACAAATGACTTCTGCGCGAATTATGCGTACAAATAAAATTCAATCGGATTGTGTCTTTTGAATTGACTTTGTTTTGGATAAAATCGATTAAAGGTTGTAGCACCTCTTTTCGTTCGTTAGAAACAGAAATTTCTGTTATTTTTTCAAGTGTCTGCGATAGTTTTGTATACATTTTACAAAAGGGATTTTAGCAACAACCTGAGTTTGGTGTGCAACAAGAAGTTTTAGCTTGTAAATCTTTTAAAGAAATTTTCATTTTTTCCGGCGGAATTCCACAATGATCTGTTGCTAAACAAGTCGTTTCATTTTTCGTTAATTTGAACATTCCGTTTTCAAAAACCAACCCGAATTTTCCAATGGTTTGTTCCATTTGGTACTCTACTTCCAAGTCCAAGTCTTGACCTTGAAACAAATTCTCAGAAGCTTTGATGATTTTGAACACTTTGTCAGCCGTTAAGCGATGTTCTAAATCACCAGCAAACCAAACCTGAAATGTAATTCGTTTTTCTTCGCGAATGGTATTTCCGCAATCGATAAAATTCTTGGTCAACAAACCCATTTCTGTAATATGAAAATGGCTAGGGACAAAAGTTCCGTCAGGTAACTGAATGGTAAATTCTGTTATCGTTTCTAAAGCGGTTTTAAATTCTGATAATTTCATTTTTTACTTTATTTAATATTTTGTCAAATTGAGCGGAGTCAAAATCTTATGAATATAAACTTAATTTATTGGCTGCCTATCTCTCGACTCCGCTCGAGATGACAGATTAAGAATTATTAACAACATTTTGTGTTCAACTTCTTTGAAATAACTCCAAAATAGTCTTCAATAAGAGATATTGTAACCGGATTTAAACAATAACAAATAGCAGTTCCTTCTATATTTCCTTGAATAATACCTGCATTTTTCAGCTCTTTTAAATGTTGTGAAACCGTTGGTTGTGCTAAAGGCAATTCGTTTACAATATCACCACAAATACAACTATCTACACTCAATAAATATTGAATAATAGCAATGCGTGCCGGATGTGACATGGCTTTAAACAAATTGGCTAAATCGTTTTGTTCTTTGGTAAAAAAATCCGCTTTTGAAGCTCCCATATTTAAAATTATTATATTGCAATATTACGATATAATAATTAAATAGCAAAATAAAAAAGCTCTAATTAAAATCAGAGCTTTTCATTTATGTGTTTATTCTTTTATAAATTTGGTATTTCCACTACCCTTTTCAGAATTTACTTTTATGAAATATGTTCCGTTTTCTAAATTGGAAATATCAATTTTACCCGTTGAATTTGAAACAGCAATTACTAATTGCCCAATAATATTATAAATTTCAACCGATTTAATCTCCGCTTGATTTTTACCTGAAATGTTCAAAATATCCTTCACCGGATTTGGATATAACACAAACTCTTTTTCAAACTCAAAACTTGGATTGCTCAAAGCCTGAATAGTTGTTACATAATTATTGGTTGTAATAGGAAAGTTATAATCAAAATAGATATTCGCTTCATTACTAAATGTCTCACCAACAGTCAAGGTTGGCAATGTTTTTATTTTAAAAGCCACATAACCATCATTAATTGCGTCATTGAAATCTAAATTGATGTTTTCAAAAATAAATTCCACTTTATTGTCCTTAATTCTTGTATAGAAATCATGACTACTATGCAAAGGAACTAAACTTGAAAGATCAAATTTTGAAGCATCAATCATGTCTTTTACTACGATATTTTGCGCAGGATAAGTTCCGGTATTTTCAAAACGAATTACATAGTGTACATATTTTCCAATCATATTCGGTTCAACAACTTCTCCTTCTAAACAGGTTTTATCATTGGGATCATAAGAGCCAACCACGGTTTGATTTAATGTAAATGAATTATCTTCAATAGTTTCATCTGTATTTGCTGTCGTAATTGTAGCTGTATAATTTAACACATCCCCATTATTGACAGCAGGTGTTTCTGTCGGAGAATTTACATTGAAGGTAATTTCAATTTCTCTAGTTTCAAACGGCTGTAAATTAGTATAATTCCAAATTAAACTATTGGTTACTACACTATCATAGACCGGATTTGAAGAAACATAATCTAAAACTGCATCGTCAAAAGCCAAGGTTACATTTCCGTTTTCTAATTGATTTCCTTTATTTCTAAATACTATTTTATAATTCGCATCAAAACCCGGTCTTGCAGGATTTCTTGGTACAATCATAACTTCCACATCTGAATGTACGCCATTTGCCGTAACACAAAAATCTTGAGTAAACGGACTTGGCTGAGTTGGAAAATCAACTGTAAAACTTGGAGGAGTGATATTGAAATATGTAGGATTTTCTAAATTTGGTGTAATTATATAATTTCCTGCTTGTAAAGGGATATCAAAATTTCCGGATACATTTGAAATAAAACTATCTGTAGTTGTTCCATCTGTTATGTTAAAATTCAAGTTTGGATAATTGATATCTGACACATCACACCCATTAGTATCAAAATCATATTTTGTATTGCCTGAAACTTCGTAAAAAGTTCCTCCCGGAGTAAAAGAGCAATAACTGTTTACATGGCAATTAATATAACCTAAATCAATTACTTCTTGCTGGTACATTTCAACATTTTCTTCATCAGCACATATATATTGAATATTAGGATTATTTAATAAAGACAGATTCAAGTCACTACTCCCTGTTTTAATAAATAATGCAATTAATTGATTATTTCTACAATCCAATTCTAATAAATTATTACAGCCTGAAATATTTAAGCTGGTTAGTTCATTGTTATAACACGAAAGCCAATTTAAAAAAGTTAAATTAGAAACATATAAACTCGTTAATTGATTGTTATTACAATACAATTGTGCTAAATGAATGCATCCTGTCACATCTAAGTTAATCAATTGATTGTTATTACAAATTAAATAGTTTAAACTTGCACAATTTGAAGCATCTAAACTTATTAATTGACCATTAGTATACTCTAAAGAATTTAAACTAGTTAGTCCGGAAACATCCAAACTAGTTAATTGGTTATTATCGCAATATAGCACTTCTAAATTGGTACAACCTGAAACATTTAAACTCGTTAATTGATTATTTTGACAATCAAAACTTGTTAATCCAACAAAATTAGACACATTTAAACTCGTTAATTGATTATTTTGACAATCAAAAGAGGTTAAACTATTACTGTTTGAAACATCTAAATTAGTTAATTGATTATCATGACAACTCAATTCTTTTAAAATAGTACAACCTGAAATATCTAAACTACTCAATTGATTATATCTACATTGCAAAAGATGTAAATTAATACAATCAGAGGCATCTAAGCTTATTAATTGATTATAATTGCAGAACAACCAATACAAATTAGTACAATTAGATAAATTTAAACTGGTTAATTGATTATTCCCACAATTTAATGTATACAAATTAGTTAAATTAGAAACGTCTAAACCGGTTAATGAATTATTATTACAACGCAATTCTACCAAATTAGTAAAAGCTTCAATCCCTGTCAAATCAGAAATAGCTAAGGAAACTATACTTAGATACTTAATAGCTTCCGCTTCCGAAACTTGTATATTTCCATCTCCATTAGTGTCAATAGCATTAAAAGTACCTACACCACCATTAGCATGAGGTGTAGCAGTTGAAGCAATATTATTATTTGAACCTGCACTTAATAAGGCTGCCTTAAAATTAGCATCCGGGATATTTACAATTTGAGCATTAACTATAAAATTAAGCAGTAAAAAAGATAAAACATAGAGTTTTTTCATATCAAGAAATTTATTACCAAAAGAAACAAAAAATATATTTTTTAACAAGTTATTATTAGGTTAATTTTAGAAAAAAGTCAATCACATCCAAATGTCTTAAACAAAAAAATCCCGCATGATTCATACGGGATTTAATTTATTTAGAAAAGGGAAAATTAGTTTCCTCCTTTTTCCATTTTAGCTTTTAATTCTGCTAAAGCATCGATATCACCTAAAGTTGATTTTTCAACTGTATTGTTAGATGAAGTTGAAGCTGCAGCTTCTTTAACCACTTTCTCTTCTTCTTCACGGAAGATAGCAGTGTGAGAAGCAACTACTCTTTTGAATTCTTTGTTGAACTCAATTACTTTGAAATCAGCAGTATCACCTTTTTTCAATTTTTTACCATCTTCTTTTTCTAAGTGACGAGATGGAATGAAAGCAACTACATCATCACCGAAATCTACAGTAGCACCTTTGTCTACCATTTCAGCAATAGTTCCGTTGTGGATAGTTCCAACAGCGAAAGCTTCTTCATGTTTATCCCAAGGGTTTTCAGTAGTTTGTTTGTGACCTAAAGATAATTTACGTCCTTCTACATCTAATTCTAAAACAACAACGTCTAATTTATCACCTACGTTAACAAATTCAGATGGATGTTTGATTTTCTTAGTCCAAGATAAGTCAGAGATATACACTAAACCATCAACACCTTCTTCTAATTCTACGAAGATACCGAAGTTAGTAAAGTTTCTAACTGTACCTGTGTGGCGAGAACCAACTGGATATTTAGAAGTAATATCAGTCCAAGGATCTTGAGTTAATTGTTTGATACCTAAAGACATTTTACGCTCATCTCTATCTAAAGTTAAGATAACTGCTTCTACTTCGTCACCGATTTTCATGAAATCTTGAGCTGATCTCAAGTGAGTAGACCAAGACATTTCAGAAACGTGGATTAAACCTTCAACACCGTCAGCTACTTCAATGAAAGCACCGTAATCAGCTAAAACAACTACTTTACCTTTTACTTTATCTCCAACTTGTAAGTTAGCATCTAAAGCATCCCATGGATGAGCGTGTAATTGTTTTAAACCTAATTGGATACGAGTTTTCTCATCATCAAAGTCTAAGATAACAACGTTTAATTTTTGATCTAATTCTAATACTTCGCTTGGGTGGTTGATACGAGACCAAGATAAGTCAGTGATGTGGATTAATCCGTCAACACCACCTAAGTCAATGAATACACCATAAGAAGTGATGTTTTTCACAACTCCTTCTAATACTTGTCCTTTTTCTAATTGACCAATGATTTCTTTCTTTTGTTCTTCAATATCAGCCTCGATAAGTGCTTTGTGAGAAACAACAACATTTTTGAATTCGTGGTTGATTTTTACCACTTTGAATTCCATCGTTTTGTTTACGTATTGATCGTAATCACGGATTGGTTTAACATCAATTTGAGAACCCGGTAAGAATGCTTCGATTCCGAATACGTCAACGATCATACCACCTTTAGTTCTGCATTTAACGAAACCGTTAACGATTTCACCAGTTTCATGAGCAGCGATAACTCTATCCCATGCTTTGATTGTTCTAGCTTTTCTGTGAGACAATACTAATTGTCCTGTTTTATCTTCACGAACGTCAATTAAAACTTCTACTTTATCTCCAACTTTTAAGTTAGGATTGTAACGAAATTCGTTTAAAGAAATAACACCTTCTGATTTAGCGTTGATGTCAACGATAGCATCTCTATCAGTGATTCTTACTACAAGACCTTCAACAACTTCTTGATCGTCAGTTGATACAAAAGTTTTTGCTACTAAATCTTCAAATTCTTGCAAGTTTTTTTCATCAACAGCATCAATTCCTTCTGCGTAATTGTGCCAGTTAAAATTTGCTAAAAACTCTTCTTGTGTTTTGTTAATTTCAGACATGCTGATTATAATAATTTGTATGCTGGGTTTTTTGAGTTTCAATTTTGCAGATTAAACCACAACAGTGTTTTTCATAATTAGTTGATACCCAATCGGAAACTCTACTCTGCCAAAAAGGTGTGCAAAGATAGTAACTTTTTCCTGAATTTCAAATAGTTAATTCAAAAAAACTATTGTTTTAAAAATACTGCTAATTTTAACCTTTAATTTTCTGCTGTATTAAGCCTAAAACCTGAGTAAACTGTTCTTCTTTAGACAAATGCGAATTATCTACCACCACTGCATCTTCTGCCTGAACTAGCGGAGAATCCTCACGATGGGTATCTATATAATCGCGTTGTTGTACATTTTCTAAAACTTCTTCATAAGAAACCGACTGTCCTTTTTCAAGCAATTCGTTATAACGTCTTTGCGCACGGGTTTCAGCAGATGCTGTCATGAAAATTTTCAATTCAGCTTTCGGAAATACAACCGTTCCAATATCTCTTCCGTCCATTACTATGCCTTTATCCTGCCCCATTTCTTGTTGTTGCTGTACTAATTTGGCTCTGACTTCTGAAATTTCAGCAATGCGACTTACATTTTGGGAAACTGCTAAAGTCCTGATTTCTTTTTCCACATTGACACCATTCAAATACATTTCGGCAAAACCCAAAGCTTCATTAAACTGAAAACGCAATTGTACTTGATCTAAATTTTGAACAACTTGATCTTTGTCTAAATGATTTTCAGAAACCCACTGGTTCTGCATGGCAAAATACGTCACGGCTCTATACATGGCTCCGGTATCAACATATACATAACCCAATTCTTTGGCTAGTTGTTTGGCTAACGTACTTTTTCCGGTTGACGAAAAACCGTCGATTGCTATAATGATTTTCTTCATATTCGAATGTAAACTATTCGTTTTCTTTAACTTCTTTCTTTTTTAAAATATCCATTACCACAGTTTGAGCAGCGTGTAAACCAAATAATCCCGGCATCCAGCTATTGGTTCCGTAAAATGATTTTTTAAAATTGCTTCCATCCGTCATTTTTACACTATCATAATCGGGACGTTCATCAGAATACACCACTTTTACGCCTCCGGAAATTCCTTCTTTCTTTAAACGTCTACGCACTTGTTTGGCTAACGGACAATATTCGGTTTTACTGATGTCGCGTACTTTTACTTTTTCGGCTAAAAATTTTCCACCGGCACCCATGTTACTAATAATCTTTACGCGCTTTCTTTTGGCTGCCAAAATCAAATTCAATTTAGGCGTTAAACTATCAATACAATCCAACACATAATCAAAATCTTGGTTGACCAATTCAAAAGCTCTTTCGGGCGAAAGAAATTCCTGAACACGAGTTAAATTCAATTCCGGGTTAATATCCATCAAACGATCGCCTACAACTTCAACTTTAGGTTTGTCTACCGTTGAATGTAATGCCGGTAATTGTCGGTTAATATTGGTAATATCTACGGTATCACCATCTACAATAGTCATGTTTCCTACTCCGGCACGAGCCAAAAATTCAGCTGCAAAACTTCCTACACCACCTAACCCCACAACCATTACATTTGCATTAGTCAACTTCGCTAAACCTTCCGGTTTAAACAATAATTCTGCTCTTTCTTGCCACTTTGCCATACCTTAATCTATTTTACTCTTTATTTTATTGGTTTAATTGGAAGACTTTACTAAAATTAGTACTTACTTTTTTTTGCAATTCTTCCAGAGTTATTTCTTTATAATTCGCTGCTTTTTGATACACTTCAACAATAGTTTCCTCTATTGTATCGGTTTCCAAAAAAAACTGATTTTCGGGCACAAATTTAAAAACCTTTTCTAAATCGGGGTTACGCAACAGGTATTTTCCGAACGAAAGATAAAATCCGTTATCCAATAAACTTTTGGCTACTTGTTCATTTTTTGAAAAACCGTGAATAATCATCGGGTTTTGAATATTCATTTCTTTTTGAATCGCAATGACTTCCTGGTAAGCCGCAACACAATGCAAAATAATAGGTTTTGTTGTTTTTTGTACCAATTCTATTTGCTGCTGAAAAACTTTGGTTTGCACCGAAAGCGGAATTTCAATTCGTTTATCCAAACCGCATTCGCCTAAAGCCAAACATTTTTTCTCTTGTAATTTCTCTTCTATTACTCGCAAATCACTTTTCAACCGATTTTCTTCAATATACCACGGATGAATTCCAATGGAATACTGCGGAATTTCAGTTGAAAACTCCCATGGATATTGGTTTACCACTTCCAAGATTTCCACCTGTGCAGAATAGCGATGTGTATGTAGATTAATAAACTGCATTAGTCATGAAACTTTTTTACGCCGGCTTCAATAGCTATATCCAAATCATTTTCTCGTGGCACTAACGGACACGAATAGTTATGATTGTAAGCACAATACGGATTATAAGCCTTATTAAAATTAAGGATAACCTCTTTTGATTTAGGAATTACAATATCTAAATATCGTCCGCCGGCATAAGTGGTTTCTCCATTGGTTAAATCTAAAAACGGAAGAAAAAGATAATCTTTAAAACCCGGTTTTTTACTCAATTCAATATTTTTATAGACATTTAAAACCATTGACTTTCCTTCCAATTCAAAATGTAATTCGCCATATTTAATATACATTGGTGTTCTGGAAGTCGAAGTTTTCATTTTAAAGCTTTTCTCTTTTTTAGCTTTTACAAAAGTTGCTTTCACAATGAACTTTTCGGAAATAGGATAAAAATCCAAACGTTCAAAATGCGCTAAATCTTCTTTTTCTAACGGACTGGAAACCGAGTCTTTAAATTCTTTATTCAACCCTTCCTGAAATTCTTGTGCTAATTCGATTTCGCTTTTTTGCTGACCGAAAACGGTAATTGTAAACAATAAAGCCAATGTTATTTTATACATGAATCAAACTTTTTAACAAAAGTACAGAATTTTAACGGGGATAACCAAAGACTAAAAAGGAACAAAAAGTTAAATTCATAGCAACTTAACACAACAATGGGATTTGCTTGTTACTTTTGCGAATTAAATTCTATTCATGCTCGTTAAAGCTTTCCAACAATACATCAATAATTTCAGAGGTTTTTCTAAAGAAATCTGGATTTTAACTTTAATTACTTTTATCAACAGAGCCGGAACCATGGTACTTCCGTTTTTGTCAAAGTATTTAAAGGAAGATCTTGGTTTCAGTTACAGTCAAGTGGCTTGGGTATTGGTGAGTTTCGGAAGCGGTTCTATGATTGGTTCTTGGCTAGGCGGCAAACTTTCCGATTCTATAGGGTTTTACCGTATTATGATTTTTAGTTTGCTTACCAGCGGACTCATGTTTTTTGGGTTACAACACATTCATACTTTTGAAGCTTTTTTGGTAGCCATTTTTCTTATTATGTTAGTTGCCGATATGTTTCGTCCGGCGATGTTTGTCTCGCTAGCCGCTTATGCTAAACCCGAAAACAGAACCCGAGCACTCACGTTAGTTCGTTTAGCCGTGAATTTAGGTTTTGCTGCCGGACCGGCTTTGGGCGGTTTGATTATCATCAACATGGGCTACAAAGGTTTGTTTTGGGTTGACGGAACAACTTGTGTTTTAGCTATTTTGATCTTTTGGGCAACCGTTAAAGAAAAAGAAAAATCGAAATATCAAGACACTAAAAATCCGGGAGAAGTTTTAACGGCTTCGGTTTTTAAAGATATTCCGTTTTGGATTTTCCTAACTACTTGTTTGATTACGGGAATTATCTTTTTTCAATTGTTCACTACTCTACCTATTTATCATAAAGAACAGTTTAACATGACCGAATATGAAACCGGAATACTCATGTCGTTCAATGGTTTTATGGTTTTTTTAATAGAAATGCCTTTGGTGAGTTATATTGAAAAACATCATTTTAACAAAGTTAAAGTAGTTACTCTGGGAGCTTTTATCATGGCGCTTTGCATGTTCATGCTTTTGTTGAACCAATGGCAATTTATGCTTTGGGTGATGATGTTTGCTATAACCTTTGGTGAAATGTTAGCTTTTCCTTTTTCCAATTCGTTTGCGATAAGTCGTGCTCCAAAAGGGCACGAAGGTCGATATATGGCCATTTTTACGATGAGCTATAGTTTGGCTCACATCTTATCGGCTAAAACCGGTTTTGGAATTATTAGTGCAAAAGGATATCAAACCAATTGGCTTTTTATGGGAATTCTAGGTTTAATAGGTTCGTTACTAGGTTTAATCGTCTTTTTTATGGTACAATATGAAAACAAATCGCTGAAAACGTTATTTTTTATGTTTTTAGCTAGGCTGAACAAACTAATATTACCGAGTTTCAGTAAACAGCAATTGAATCCTATTATTGCTAAGAAGTGGCAAAAAGCTATTTTGGCTTGGCGTTATTATGTTACTGTAAGAGCCTTGGGAAAATAAAAAAACGTAAATTTTAGTTAAATAACTATTTTTATAGTTGTGTAACTAAAAAAATAGTTGTAAGTTTGGTTCATCAATCAAATTACAATTATGTTATGCAAAAATTAACCAATAAAGAGGAAGAGATCATGCACATTTTATGGAAGCTTAAAAAAGCTTTTGTAAAAGATGTTTTGGCGGAAATTTCAGAAGACAAACCTCATTATAACACTTTATCCACTATTGTTCGAAATTTAGAAGACAAAGGTTATGTTGGACACACTGCTTACGGAAACACGCATCAGTACTACCCTATTGTAAGCAAAGAAGAATACCGTAAAACTTTTATGAATACGGCTATTTCTAATTATTTTAATGATTCTTATAAAAATTTAGTTTCCTTTTTTGCCGAAGAAGAAAAAATTTCGGCTGATGAACTTCGCGAAATTTTAGACATAATCGAAAAAAAGAAATAATATGGAAACAATTCTGCTCTATTTTCTTAAAGTGAATGGGTTATTAATTTTTCACTATTTGGTTTATTATTTCTTTTTGAAGAAAGAAACGTTTTTTCAAAGTAACCGCTGGTTCTTAATCGCCGGGATTTTTATTTCCTTTATTATCCCTTTGTTGTCTTATTCTAAAATCATCTGGGTAGATCCACAACCGGTTTCCGGAATTTATAACACTATTAAAGGAACCGGAATTACCACAATATCTGCTCCTGAAGAGGAATCAATAGACTGGAATACTATTTTGTGTTATTGTTATGTTTTTATTTCTCTGGGGCTTTTTATCAAACTAACCTTAGAATTCATTTCCCTTGCTTCTATTATAAAATCAGGGCAGTCTAATAAAATAGGTAAAACTCATTTTGTAGAATCTCCACAGATAGAAAATCCTTTTTCGTTTTTCAATTATCTGGTGTACAATAAAAAAGAGTTTAGTAAAGAAGAATTGGAATATATTTTTATTCATGAAAAAGTACACATGCAGCAAAAACATTCTGTGGATGTACTGATCAGTAAACTTTTGGTTTTATTCTTCTGGATCAATCCAATTGCCTGGCTTTATCAAAAAGCTATGCTTCAAAATTTAGAGTTTATAGCGGATGCTGAATCTATAAAACAGACTAATCAACTGTATGCCTATCAGAAGACGTTATTAAAAATAGTATGTAGTCAAAATCAATTATCAATCACCAATCAATTTTATCAATCATTAATCAAAAAACGAATTGTTATGTTAAACACTAATCCTTCTCGCAAAAAAGATGCATGGAAATACTTTGTTGCTCTTCCTGCATTAGTTGCTTTCTTTTTAATCTTTCAAGTGGAAACCATCGCTCAAGTAAAAAATTCTTCTGTTGAAGCTAATAAAGATGTTTCTATTGTTGAAATGACTATCGATAAAACCTCAACAGATGACGAAATCAAAAAAAATGTTGATTATTTCAAAGATGCTCTTGGTATTACTGTTAAAGTTAAAAATGTAAAACGAAATTCACAAGGTGAGATCTATGCTCTTTCTATTGAGTATAATGACTCTAAAGGTAATCAAGGCAAAGTAAGTCATAAAAATGATCCGTCTGATCCTATTGAACCGGTTTGCTTATTCACCAAAGTAAATAACGGCAAAGTTGAAAAGATTGTTTTTAGAGACAAAACTATGGAAGAAAAACATATTACTCAAAGCCCTTATCAGGTTATGTTAGCGGATTCTACTATTGATTCGGATGAAGATCTTTCTGATATTGAGAACGAGGATGAAGACACTGATGAAACTACCAACGATTTAGTTATTGTAAATGGTAAAACATATTCAAATGAAGAGTTGAAGAATGTAAAAATTCAAGCAAATGGTAATGTTACTGTTTATTCTGATAAGGATGCTAATGGAAAATTTAGAAAAGACAATGTTGTTGTTGTAAACGGTAAAGATATTTCATATTCTTATACAGTTGAACTTCCTGAGCCTCCTGTCCCTCCGGTTTTTGACATTGATTTCCCGACTCCTCCTACGCCTCCGAATTTCCCAAATGTACCGGATGTTCCTGCTGACTTTCAAGATAAAATTGCCATGGAAAAATATGAAAAAGCAATGAAGGTATATGAGAAAAAGATGAAAGCTATTGAGCCTAAAATGAAGGAGTTTGAGAAAAAAATGGAAGCTTTTGAAAAAGAAATGGAGAAAAAAGAACCGTCTATGAAAAAATATGAAGAGGCTATGAAAGTATATGAGAAAAAAATGAAGGTTTATGAAAAGAAAATAGAAGCTTACATGCAAAAAATGGAAGAATCCAATTAAAAAATATAATTCCCCCTCCATTTAAACACTGAGCAAAACCAGAAGCTGTCTCAAAGGTATTTTGTTGATCTTGTTTTATTTTACCGACTACAGAATTAAAACAAGGTTTAAAAACAATTTTATCTTTTAAGACGGCTTCTTTTTTGTTGAATATCTTTATTTTTTTGCTTTCTGAACGGACAATTCTACCCAAATTGGTACATGATCTGATATTGTTCTGGCCTGATGAAAAGAAGAAAATGTATTAAAAAAGAGAATTACATTTTTTGAAACTACTGAAAATGTACCTTTTAGAATAAAAATATTATCGTATTCTGATGCTAAGCAGTCTCCTTCAATACACTTTTGCCGTAATGATGTCTTTTGTCCTGTAAAAACGGGTAAATATCCTTTTTGCTTCAAGGGATTAAAAACAGTATGTTGCTGCGGGCAGTTAAAATCGCCTAAAAAAACTAAATTGAGCTGAGGATATAACTCCGGAAAAAATTTAAAATATTTAATTTCTGTTTCCGGTTGCTGTTTTTTGGTCTTGGCATGAAAATTAACTAATGTGAATGTTTTTTTCTGATACTGAAATGTACAGAAATAAGGTTCTCTTTGTATTTCTTCTACATAGTGATTGTCTAGCCAAGCTTTTAGTTGGGTTACTTTATTTGATTTCCATAAAAAAGCATAGCGTTCTGTTTTATATGCAGTTCCTTCTGTGGGCTTACTTACTACATAATTCCAGTTGGCTCCTTTCCTATTCAATTCATCCACTAATGCAGCAACGGCTTTAGGTCCTGATTCGTTTGCAACTACTTCCTGAATGGCTACAATATCAAAATCTTTCAGTACTGTTGCCATGAACTGAATTGCCGAATCTGATTTTGAAGCTCCTAAATTTTCAATATTCCACGACATTACTTTTAGTTGAGAAAAAGCAATTGATGTACTAAAAAGCAGGACAAAATGTATTAATCTTCCCATGCGCAAAGTTTGAGTCCTAATGTTTTGGCTTCATTAAGTGTTTTTTTATGGATTTCATCTTTACAACTGTTTAATCCTCTGCATTTTTTAGTAAAATGATACTTTTTAGCTCCGGCAGAACCGCACACATAAACTTCTGTCTCCTCATATTTTATTGACGTCATTACATTTAAAATGCATGCTAGTAATAGTAGTTTTTTCATTGTTTTTATTCTACTTTAAATTTATATTCTTTTCCATCTTCATCTGTACCGGCTAGTTTTCCGTAATCTACCCATTCTACATGCAGTTCTTTTTCTTCTCCCTGTGCATTAACTACTATTCCTGCACCATATTTTCCACGTATGTTGATATTGCCTCGCACTTCGTTGCTGTCTTTATCATGCCCTACAATATCATAATTATATTCGTATTGACCGGATATTCCGGTTCGGTACTTATACAGATGTTCTTCATCTACATGATAGGTTAGCGATTCTTCTTCTGTTATTTCTTCTCTGTCTTGCGGTGTTATGGGAGGTTCTGCTTCCTTATACAGAGGCTGCATTTTAACCGGAGGACTATCTGTTTGCTTACAACACAGTAAAAACAGTGTAATGGTTGAGAGTAGTAGTTTTTTTAGCATGAATTTTATTTTTATTACTGAATATTATTAAATAGTATCTAAAATATAAATAAGTCGATGTGAATTATTTAAAATGACATCATTTTTAGGAGATAAAAATGACTTATTCTGTTCATCTATATAGCCTAAAAAAGTAGCGTTTTTGTCTATAAAATAAAATTTTATATTCTTAACGTTTGCTTCTCCTTCCAATAGAATGGTTTCTAAATCTGTTTCAAATAAACGTTTGCTTTTTTCGGTTCCAAATAGTTCATAAAACATATTGGAAAGATGTTTATGATTAATACAACTGGAAATAATCTTTGAATCAATTAATTCTTTATAAAGAATTTCGTCTCCTTCTATTTTATCTTTTATAATTTCTGCATTGCGTTCATCATTAATCTCTGCTATTGTATGGACATTAGGCGCTTCTTTTTCTATATTAAAAATAGTCATTACGGTTCTTAGATCCACATCTTTTATCGTATCATGTTCTTTAGGTTCTGCAAATACGATAGCAAACTTTGCTTTTGCTATATTCACTTTTAACAATGTATCCAGTTCTGTATAATCATCATTTACATAAATAACACCATGAATATCATCTTGTACTTTCTTTCTGGTGATCAAAACTATTCTATTAATATTGTTTTTATCCTGGAGCAAATCTTCTATGACATTTTGTGATGACTTGGTATAGCCACAAATAACGATGTGATTCTCTAGTTTAATTTTCCCGATTTTACCCGAAGTTATGACTTCCATTGTATTTTGAATTTTATTTAGTATGATTGAAACAAAAAAGCCAAATATTGCCATATTAATTAAAAGCAATAAAGCGGCAAAGAATTTACCGAAAATGGTTTTCGGGGTATCGTCTCCGAAACCAAGTACTTTAACAGAATACCAGATAGAATCTTTAAAATTCTGAAATTCGCTATCTTGGGTTCCTCTTTCGGAAATATATAAGGCAAATGAAATAACGAACATAAAAAATATTGTAAAACTCAGAAAAACATGCCATACACGACTTTCTTCTTTCATTCCTTTTAGAATGATAAAGATCTTATCGATTTCTCGAAATGTTTTTATAGATCGATAAATTCTAAAAATCCTGAACAATCTGAGAAACCGCAACGTTCTGAAGACTCTAAAAAACTTTATACTAGGTATAATTGCTAAAAAATCTATAACTGTTTTCCACTGAGTAAACCATCGCAACTTCTGAATCAAAGCATGTTTTAATCCTTTATTCTTTAGGTCTTCTCTGAAATTTGAAGCAACATAAAAACGAAGCAAAAACTCTGTAATGAAGAAGAACATAATTCCTTCATCTATTTTTTCAAAAATAAAAGGTAATTCTCCTTCACTATTTTCAATAAAAATAGGAACAATGGAAAGGATAATAATAACCGCTAAAAAAATATCAAACAGAAATTTCTTGCCGTCATTTAACTGATCGTTTTCTAATATGTCATAGAGCCATTTTTTCACTTGTATTTAATGATAAAAAGGTGTTTCTATTGAAGGCACAAACCAATTTAAAAAATGCTCAAAAACAGTTAGTAATGAGAATGATAAACCTATAACAAGTATAAATTTAAAAACAAAATATACTATATTATTGTTCTCTAATTCTATTAACATTTCATTTCTTGTAAAAAAATATTTGTCCACCAAATCAATTATCTTATTAATGAAAATTGTAAATAGAAAAGTAAAACCAACATATAAAAGTATTTTCCCCACACTAAAGAAAAACGTGTTTTGTATTGTATTAGAATAAATAACCGTTTCAATTGTATTTTCTGTTACTTGCAATGCAATTTTCAGGAAAATAAAAAAGGGGATTAACCAGTTACATTGCCATAAAAGAAAGGACCATGTTGATTTTTCTTTTATACTCGAACTGATTGTTTTCTTAGCAACAAATTGTACTAAACCTAATGCAAGGATTAAACTGATAATCCCTGTTAAAATGGTAAAAAATAAACTCTGTTTGTTCATATTACTTTGACTTTAATGAAATTCTCCAAAAATGTAAATTATTAAATTCACCCGAAAGTTCTCCTGGTTGTAATCCTAAAGCGGTTGTTTCCCAGAAATAGTATTTTTTATCTCTATATGGATATGCTACTCCGCTTCCGCTAAATGGTAAATTTATTCCCAAAATTGAGTGTTGATAGTGTTCACTACTTAAAATTGCTACATCATAATTATAATGTTTAAAAATTGAATACAATAAAATGGTTCTTGTATCACAATCTCCTTTTAAATGATATAAAAACTCTACCGGTGTACAAATCCCAAACTCCTGATTTCCGATACATTTTCCTTGATTATTCCTTAAAAAATTTCTGGTAAAATTATCGGTTTGAACAGAAGGGGTACAATCATTTTGTAATACTAGACTATAGGGTATATCTTGAACAAAGCTAACTACCATTTTTGCAAAATCAACTTTATTAAGCTTATTAGTAGTACCAATGCTATCCAACATGTAATATAAATTTTCATAGTTATCTGTATCAAACTGTTGTATATTATACAGTATTTGATCGTAACTTAAATTTCTTCTGTTACGCAATTGATTTTTAAACTGACCGGATTTATAATAATCACTTTGTTTAATATAATAATACCCTTCATATTCATTTCCATTATAATCTTTCCAAATTCTGTAATGTTTGATTATTTTATCGTTTAATGTTTCGTTTTTTTTAGTCTCATGTTGATTATCTGCAATGGGTTTAATTACTGGGTTTAATTCTTTTTCAGTCTCAACTGGCTCTGATTCTGGAATATAATTACTTCTATCATTCGAAAAATTATAAGTAAAAGAGATTAACAAGCTTAGTAAAAACATACCCACTAATCCTCTAAAAATCCATTTAAGAAAAGGTGCTAATAGATTTAGAAGCCAAATAACTATTATAAAACCAATTATATATAAAACTATCGGAAAAAAGTTGGCAAGAACAGCTCCAACAATTAAAAATCCTATTATCCCCAAAGAACTGAAAAAACAGCCTTTAGCAATACCTCCTTTAGTATCCACAATTCCATTCTTGTTTTTTTCCCAGATTCCCCAAATAGTTTTATCATGATATGTATTATAATATTCATATCGGATATAACCTTCTCTAACTTCACTCCTTCCTGTCTTAATACCGCTCGATTTAAAAAGTTTAGAAGAAAAAGTAGACTGAATTTCATCTGTCCATTCCTCTATTACTTCTTCATAACTAATTTCATAATCAAAAATATAGCCTGTAATTGTTCCTATAAATACCCCAAAAATTTCACTTCCTTCTATTTGATGATATTTTTTATCTGAATAGAAATCACAAATTTTAGGTTCTATTACCCCTAATTTATAATAATTACCTTCCTTTTCTATGAAAACCTTTAACAATTCCGGCAGCTTTTCTCTCGGAAACTCTTTAGCATTACACTGATTGTTAAAGGAAATATTTTTTGATGTTTGTTCAATTCTTACTAAAGCTTCATAAATCTCGAATTCATAAAATTCTGAATTGTAAAATTCTTCCGAAATCTTTAATAAACTTCCTCTATACTTACCTTTTACACTTCCCAGAATATATGTTTTTCTAGGAATCTTTATCTCATAAGTAACTTTTAAACACTTTATACCATTTTCATCAATAAATGGTTCACGTTTAATTTCTGTAATTATTCGCTCTTCCATTTACTTTGTGGTATTATATAATGAATTTATAAAGTCCTTTTCCGAACTAAACTTCGCATCATCTAATATTCTCTTTGTTCTAAAAGGAGGGTCTTGCCAAATCTCATGAAACGAGATTTTTTCCGGATATAGTTCTTGTTTAACTTCTTTTAGAATCTCATTGTACTTGTCCTTGTTAATTTCTCTTATCTTTAGAAGAGCAACAAACAATCTATCCTGAATATCATTATTTACTTTCTGAATTTTATTTTCTAAAATTTTAGAATACTGGAATTTGAAATCTTCATAAAAATCAATAACTACTCTTTTCTCAATCTCTCTTTTGAATACATAAAATTTTTTATTTCTAACTAAGAATTTCATGCGAATAGGTAATAAGAAAATGATTATTACACAAAGTGTTATCATCCAAGAGAATATGTTTTCGTGGAGTACTATCTTGATTTTTTGAATGTAAAAATTACTTTTAGACAATAATTGTTCTAAATTTCTATAGTTCTTGATTTTACTAGAAATAATTTTATTTAACTGATTTCTATAAGAATTAAATTCATCCGATATTTTCAAATTTGGTATAGGCAATAACGCTAAATTTGTTTGATAGTTTATATCACTTTCTATTTCTGAATTCAGTAAAAGTATTAACTCTCCAATCAACGAATCTTGCTTTATATTTTGCTGTATAAAAAGTGGTTTAAAATTATATTTCTCTATTGAGTCTAATAAATTATATGCTTTAGAAATAAAAACTCTATCCGACAATAATTTACTATTCAAACCAGAAGCCTTTTGTTTTGCTACAATGAACTCTTTATCTGTCAATTTCAGCCTTGCATGCTTTTCAAAATCAATTTTAGCTCTTAATTCATCTTCAATAAATAAACTATCTATAGCCATTATCATATTGGCTTTTTGCAATTGTTTAAATTTTTCCAGACTAGGTTCAATTGAACTTGATAAAAAGTAGACATTTAAAGGCTGTGCAATTATTACAGCTAATAATATCATAAACCCTAAACGCAAAAACATGGAAAATGTAAAAAATCGAGTGTGATCTTTCTCATCAACAACTACTTCTCCGTTATTTGTTTTGTACTTACTTGGTAACGTGGGCGGAGAAATTGTATATAGTAGCAATAAATAAATAATAGTTATTATACTCGCCCATAGCAAACCAAACGGTGTACTTATAAATGAATTCTCATCAAACAATGAATATGTAAAAGTAGTTGCGCTAATAAAACATCCGACAAATACCAATAGTACAAAGAATCCTATTACTGCAAAATAAACTTTTAGAGAAGCCGAACATCTTTTCAAAACATAGCCATCTTCTCCTGAAAGGGTAGTTAGTTTAAGTCTGATATTTTCTATAAAACTATTCTTCATTTTGAATTGGCTTGATGTAATCTTCTAAATTTTCATCAATTTTGCTCATCTCTCTTTCTTTATATTTACCAACAGCATAATCCGTTAGCTCTTTTTGTATTTCAGTCAGTTTTATTTTTTCATAGATCAATCTTTTGGCTTCATGGTTTATGACTAAATGGCGTTCTATTCCTTCTTTATCTTTATAAAAATCATACTGAATTTCAATTCCTTTTTCTGCTTTTATCAAATCATCTCGATTCTCTGCTAAATAATCATAAGGAGATTTAATAAGCATCAGTTTAAAAAACACTGGTGTTAGTTCTATTGCCATAAAAAGTAATGTAATAAAAAGAGTTATCCATGTACCTGCAACCTCATGAGCAATTTTAATCCGTTCAAGAAGACCATCTAAGCCATTAGCTACCTTTTCTGTGTCAGCTAAGGCCTTCTCTCTTCTTTTTTCTATTTCTCTTTTTTCATTTTTAACTCTTAAATATTCCGGATTTTTCTTAATATCCTCAATTTCTTGATCTACAACATCCATCTGTGCTTTAATTGCTCTTGCTCTTGGACCTACTGTAATCAATCTAGCTTCTTCAATGTATTGTTTTTCTAAATCAGCATGTCTTTCAATCTTAAGCTTTAAATCTTCTTCAATTTTCTTAATTTCTAAGTTTTTCTTTGCTAATTCTTCATTAAAATTTGCATTGACTTTATCTATATATATTCTTTGCTGCTCTATTTGTTTTTCACGAAGTTTAATATCAATTTCTGTTTTAAACATTCTTATTTCAACTGGTTTTGAAATTGTAATTGCAATAATAGCTCCCATTAAAATACGAGGTGTCGCTCCTTTTAATTCGTCCCAAGTAATAGCTTCTGTTCCATCTCCTTTCCCAGTACTTGTAACGATGAAACGATCAATGTTATAAATCATTAATCCCCAAATTAATCCAAAAAGCATTGCTCCAAACAATGTTCCTGTATGAACCGGATTATCAATAGCTGAACCCCGAGGTTCAAAAATGGTATAAAAAGCATAGCCGCCGGCAATTCCTGCCATTGCTCCGGTTGCAAAAACAATTCCTCCTAGGCACATATACTTAATCTGATCAGAATATGTTGCTCGCTCTAACAGATAACGGTCTCCACCTGCACATTTCCATAAAAATCGCATAATAGAACCCGATTTTGGTAACTCATAATAATCTCTTTTCATATAAATTCGTTTTGGTTATAGGTATTAAATTTTATAGTTGCTTTTTTATGTTTTAACCTTATTTCATCAAAATAGAGCTTAGCAATTTTTCTACGAACTGTCGGTTCAATGTTAATATGAAGTTTCTTTTGTTCATTACTTTGAAGCTGCAATTTTGAGGTCTTTGTTTTAAAATCAGAAAAGTCAGCCTCAAAACCAGGTTCAATTGAAATAGTTTGATGATATGTTTCAAATATCCCAATAGCATAAAAATCAATTGTATAATTGTAATTTTTCAAAGGGATTATTTTTGTTCCTTGGTGAAGATGTTTTACATTATTGATTTTAAAGTATAAAGCATTTTTGAAATGAAATTCAAACAGTAGGAAACTGTCTTTAAAATATGGATAAGAAGCGTAATTAACTTTCTCTCTTTTTAACCTTTTACTACCACTAAAAAGAATTTTAAAAAATGTAATTCCTACTAAAAAATAAAACTTAGAAAACAACACTATATTTTTTATCATAATACTGTCTAATTTGTATCCCAAACATACTCTATCTAAAAACCAATACCTTACGGAAAACCGTAATCTAATTTCTCTATCATAAAAAAATCCCGAGAACAAAAGCTATCGGGATTCTTGCCTACTAGTTAACCTAATCTTTTTTAGGAGGTTTGGGCTTTGCCTTTGGCGGATTATTATCTCTATTTTTTCCGGAAGGTTTTCCTGTTTTACTGGGCCAATTTGGTTGTTGCTTTTTAACTGTTATCTTAATTATTCATTTATAAATTGTTGCACTTTACCAAATAATAATTCTGCCATTTGATTATTAGTCTCTTCAAAATCTTTTTTGACAACTTTTTGTTCTTCCCAATGAATATTGTATTCATTTTTATATTGATTTACAATTTTTACAGTTCCCCCTCTTGTTCTGGTCGCACAAATTATAATATCACATTTTAATTCAACAAAAAAAGGTAATGACTCAAAGATTCTTGAATTAGGATCTCCCTGACTTTCAATACCTATTACTTTTCCATTGATCGTGATAACTACTCTTATGTCTCCGTCAAAAGATTTCATTTGTTTAACAGAGTCTAATAATATATCTTTTTCATAGTTATCTATCAATTTTTGATAAAGTAATTTAATTGTCATAGACTTCCCAACGTTTGAAGTCCCATACAACGCAACTATATGTTTCATTTTTTTCTATTTTACATATTGATAATGTACCCAACCTATATTTTCGGAATCATTGACCAAAACTTTTAGCCATTCTCCTTCTGCTTTAATGAATGTCAATTCGTCTCCTTGTGATAAAACCTCAACTATTTCATAATCTGTACCCGGTCCTTTTCTTAAATTCAGCGTAGTATTAGAAACATATAATAGTTTACCGGCATAATAATTCTGTATCACATTTACGGTTACCGTACTACGATAAGTGTTTCCTGAAGATTGGCTACTACTCTGTCGTGGTGTTGTATAAAAATTTTGAGTACTACTTCCCGAACAGACTCCGCAAGTTCCTCCGTTAGAACAATGGGCGCAGCGAGAACAATTTTTACAAACACTACAAGAAGAAGATCCTGTACATCGTCCTTCTATTACTGTTTTTGGAATACAGGAATATTTAGAAGTTACCAAATCTTTTTGGGGTTCTGCCCCATAGAAAAGGCTTAATAAAGAGGTTAATATGATTATTATTTTCATCTATTTTACTTTTTTAATTAAAAATCAGTTTTAAAACAATCAATAGTAATGTTGGTAGTATCAAAACCAATGCACAACCTTTATTTTTAGCCTCTGAAAAGTTTTTTCTATAGCTTACTCCTGAAATTCCAGTTCTTAGCGAGGCTCCTTTTCTACTAATTGACCCAAACTTCGTTCTGATGCTTGGAGATATTCCCGATTTGCTGATATTGATATGAAGTCCTTTTCCTATACTGATTCTTTTTTGAAAACGAAACCCCATTTAACTTGTATGACATTCATTTGAACATGTTTTGCAACCATTCGATTGAGCATAAGTTTTTTTGGATTCTTTGACAGCTTCTTTACAATTACTGAATTCTCCGAGATACTTTCTATTAGATTCACTTGGCAGATAAATACAATTCTGAGTATGAACCTCATGATCTCCATTTGATTGCTGATTCTTGTTTACATAATACTTCATAATTTTAATTATTTAAGGTTAAACACCTCAAACATAAAACCAATGTTATTCGTTTCCTTACGGTTTACCATAAAGGCTACTTTTTATTTTGAAAAAATAAATTAAAGATGGTTTTTGATTTTTGTAGCAAAAAATATTTTTTGAAAAAAGTGCTGCAAGTAGTGTAGCAAAATTTAATTTTAAAAAAAAATGCTACAAACATTGTAGCAAAAAAAATATTTTTAAAAAATTGATACGCTATACAGCTATCTTTTGAAATTTTAGATAACGCCCATATCTTTAGCTATAGCTATTAAATGCACATTATTATTGGCTCTGAAATAGGTTCGCAGTTTGTTAATGCGTTTCTCTATGGCACTTTTGCTATTTGGCATGATTCCTTGTTCTTTAAAAGTAACTTCTATTTCGTCCTGAGTGATTCCCAACGCTAAATGTTTGATGATCTGTAGATCGTAGCTGTCTATTTCACTCACGGTTTTATCTTGCAACGCATAAGCATGATCGGGAGATACATATAATTCTCCTGCTAATGTTTTCTTGAAAGCCTCTTTTAGTTCCGGAATGCTGTTCCTTCCTTTTACAACATAAGCATCAATATCAAAATATTGGAAAAGTGATTTTATAGTAAATGATTTTTCTTCCTGCGAATAGACAATCATTTTAATATTAGGTTGTACTTCCTTTACTTTTTCTATTAATTCCTCTCCTGATGTGAGCACCGATTCTCTAAAATCGGCCTTGAAATGTAAATCTGTCAATAACAAATCAAAAGGCTGTTCGTCTAACAATGCTTTTCGTATCTTTAAAAATGCTTCGTCACAATATTTGGCAAAATCAACATGAGTGATTCCCATTTCATTAAGCAGTTGTACAACCGCCACATTTGTACTGTCAATATCTTCTGCTAGTAATACTTTTGAAAACATAAAGGTTAATTTTTAGGGATTATAATTGAAACTTTTAAGCCTTTACCCGGCATAGTGTCAAAAGTAATTGTTCCGTTTAAAGCAAGAATACGGTTTTCCGCACTTTGAAGTCCTCCCGGTGATTTTTTCTTTTCAAAGCCTTTTCCGTTATCCGAATAGTTTATTTTCAGTTCTTTATCTAAAGTAAAATTCAGCACAACTAAAGAAGCCTGACTGTATTTTTTCATATTGACTAACAGCTCACGGATTACCCTATACAAAGCAATCTGTTTTTCGTCGGCAATCTGATTTAAGTTTGCTTCTTCTTTATTGATGATGATATTTACTTTGTCATCCTGAAAATCAGCAATCATTCCTAAAAAATCTTCTTCAAAGTCTTTTCCGGTTGCTATATCATTATTCTCTCTGGAAATATTGCGGGTTTTCTTGTAGATTTCATCCAAATTGTTGATTAAAGATTCTCTATTGGTTTCCAACTCCTGAGTTTGTACAAAAGATAAGGTTTGAAAAACATCATTGGCTAACTCATCGTGGAGTTTTTTAGAAATACGGGTTTCGGTTTCGTAAACTGTCTTTTGATTCTCTATTTGAAGCTTTATTTTATTTTTCCTTTTGATATGAAAAAAGATATACAGTGATGATAACAGTACAATAAAAACTAACAGTAAATAGATTATTTTTTGTGTTTTTTGAATTTCTGCATCTTTTGAGATTAAAGAATAATCGTATTTTATTTTGGCAAATTGGTTTTTATCCATTTGTCGAACCAGATCAATACTATCTTTTGTAGTCATAAATTTTTGAAAATATTCTTTAGATTGTGTTCCTGTAGTATTGGGAATTAAAATACCTAAAGCTTCTATTTGGTCATCCGGGCTTTTCACATTCGAAGCTGTCTTATATGCTTTCTCTGCGTAATCAACTGTAAGCTCCGGTAAAGAATCCTGATAAAATTGAGCTAAATGTATTAATGAAGCTATTTTTTCATGACTTTCTCCCAAACTATCTCTTATTTGTAATGACTCGATCAAATAATGATACCCCTTATTTTTATCTCCACTTTTAAAGTAAGCAAAGCCTAAATTATCGATCACTCTCGCATATTCTTCTGGTTCAGCAATCAATGAGCTATTAATTCTAATAGAATCTAATATTTGTCTTGCTGCATCATATTTTGCCTGCTTTAAATAATTATAAGCTATATTATTCTTAATAATACATCTGAACAACTCATTTGTAGTCATTTCGAAAGATTTATCATAATATTTTAAGGCCTCCTTAAAATTTTTCTGTTCAGAGTAATTCAATCCTAAAATATTATATATAAAAATCTGATAACTTTCTTGAGTCTTTTCTGTAACTAAGTTTAACGCTTCTGTTACAGTTTCCTCACTTCCTGAAAAATCACCAAATTTTCTTTGAATGTCTGAAATCATTAATAAAGGATAAATAGCTTTATCAGGTAAAGTTTCTTTATAATGAAATTGGACTTTATTGTAATAAAAAAAAGCAGAATCATACTTTGAATTATCAAAATATACTCCTGCTTTATCTAGCATTTTTTGGTACTCATCAGATGGTGTTGAACTTTTATTACAAGAATTAAATAACAATATTGTTATAATAAACAAAAACGAGGAATATACTTTTGATATCATTCCTCGAATTTATAAAATCTTTATTAATTTAAAAATTTCTTATAAAAAAATTATGGTTTTATAGGAATAACTCCTCCTTGTCCCCCAGTCGTATCTCCATCTTTCTGATTCAAATACACTTCATTTTGAGTTTCTGTTGCTACTGTTTCAGGGATAGTAAATGTTTCATCATTAGTACAAGACACTAATCCAATCCCAGCTATTATTAAAAGAATTACTTTTTTCATGATTTTAAAAATTTAAAAATTTGACATAGGCAGGGCTGTTCGGAATTATCCAAATGTTTTTCATACAGCCCGATTGCCGTTAATACTTTGTGGGAAGTGAAGTGATCTGAAACAGAAAAGTCATTGTATACTTCCCTGATAAAAATCCTGATCTGTTCAGTATCACTTTTTTAGAAGTAGTTTTGTACATTTGTTCTTATCGCGAGTAGAACAAGAACTAAATCTGAAGACAAAGTAACGTCTGATTTCCAACAGTTTTGATACGGAATTCCGATAGTTCTGATAGTTCTTTAAAAGTCTGATAGAATCCGATGAAATCTGAAAAATCCGATAGAATTCATGGAAAAAAATTACTTAGAAGAGTATAAAAATGAGATTTTAAAAAAGTATGAAACCGAAAAAAATGGTGTTCACAGCAACTTTCTTTTAAATCCTTCTCCGGCAAAACTTAGAGATTTATGTGTCATAATCCTTAGTGATTCCAAAAACCAAAATGACTCTATTAGTTTTCGGAATTTTTTAGGTTTTAATTTTAGCGAAGAGACCATTCATGAACTCAATGATCAAAAGATTGTCAACAAATTCAAACCTATCGGAAAGTTCTTTAAAAGAGAATCTGAACTCTCAAGTCATTTTGCTTTAGATATGGCTGCTCTATTGGTAAGTTATGAAAGCAGACCTTATCCTAAATTTACCCGTTTGGTTGGTGAAAATAAATTACCTAATCCTATTGCTGAGGATAGTAAAAAAGAAAAAGTTGATGAGACTACTGAAAATGTTTCTCAAGAAGATATAATAGATACAACTCCTTTAACCATTATTTCTCCACTACCCCCGAAAAGAGAAAAGCATACTTTACTTTGGATAACGGCTGGTCTTTTGATTATGGTTTTGTCCTCCATTATCTATTATTATAGCAATACACAAGATTGTATGATATGGAAAAATGATCATTACGAAGCCTTTGACTGTGATGATGTCGATAATAGCAATTATTGGTTAGTTAAACCCAAAGACGAAAAACTCATTCATGACTTTCAAAAGATTACAACTTGTGATACGACTCAATTTTTTGATGAAAATGGAAAGGAAAAAGTATGGTATGGAAAATCTTTAGACGGAAACAATATGGATTGTTTTAATGCTCCGGGACTTCATCCGGAAACGGGAGGAACATTAAAGAAAATAACGCCTTATATTATTGAGCGATATGGGTTGAATAAAAAACTACATTGATCTATATTTTTTATTCATAAACAAAAAACGGGAAATATTTTGTGTAAAATATTTCCCGTTTTTATTATGTTTTATTCATAAAATTGAGGATTTTATGGTTTTATTGGATTGTTTCCTGTTTGTCCACCTGTTGTATCTAATTCTGTTTTATTTAAATAAACCTCATTTTGTACTTCTGCTCCTGAAGGAGTTGTTACTGCATCATCATTCGCGCAAGACACTAATCCAATGCCTGCTATTACTAAAAGAATTACTTTTTTCATCATTTCATGTTTTACATTATTATTTATACCCCACAATTTGTTCTTCTATTGCGATTACTTCTTCCACATATTTTTTAAATTCCGGATAATCTGCTACCGGAATATCGTTCCAATCTAAAGTTACTTTTCGTTTTACAACTAACTGATTGGGTTTTACTAAATCGTATTGAATACTATAAGCATGTCCTTTAAAAGTCAATTCTTTGTTTTCAGGCAGTTCTATAAATTTACTTCCTTCCGGAATGTTCAACACAATTTCGGTATCGTATTCTTTTGCATTCTCATAACGAATGTAAGAAATCGGGTAATTACGTGTTTCTTTAGCAATAACATCTTTGGTATATACTTTATCAATAAATGGTATGCTTACAATTTTAAGGCTGCCCAATTGCTGTAACTTCTCATTTACAGTAAAAGCAGTTTCAAAATTAACTGACGGTGTATATTTATCGGTGGTCAACATTTTTGAATCTTTCATTACTACGATCTTGTTCAAACGGGAATTGTACATTTCTTCAAATTCCTTTTTGCGAATATCTTCAGACGTTGCATTTGAAAACAATTCATTATAATATGCTTTTCCGGCTCCAAATAATGTATGTTGATTAGAAAACTCTTTTTGATTTTCGCTTATCGTAATCACTGTTTTGGTTTCTGTTTTATTTACAATAGCATGATCAAAAGGAATATGGATCAATTGTGCCGCTTGGTTTTTTGTTTTATCAAAATTAATAACCAAAGCATTGGCATGATATAACGACATTGGCAACGCTTTAAAAGGTAAATAACGATCGGTCATTTCTAAAAAGGTTTCTTTTCCGTCAATCAAAACTCTGACAATACAATGGTTAAAATCTTTAGACGGCAGCGAAAGGGCTTTAAATCCGTTATCATTGGTTAAAACCAATACTAAATTAGCCTGTAATCCTGCTTCTTCTGCCAAAGTCACAAACAAGGTTGACAAATCTTTACAATCTCCCAGTTTGGTAGTTATGGTTTTAGAAGGTTTTTGCGGTACATAACCACTTTGTCTGAAATCTAAGAAACTATAGGTAATATTATCACAGATGTAACGGTAAATTTTCTCTGCTTTTTCCGTTTCAGAAAGTCCATTGCTTCCGTTAGGAAAAATTTCTTTAAACGTATTTTGAGTTATACGGTCATATTTGATATTTTTCTTTACCAAGTCAGCATACCAATCGGCAATAACGCTCCATGATTTGATCGTTCCTACATTTACAGCTTCGGTTAAATCTTCATATTCCGGTGCATAACTTTCATAAATAGGAATGCTGGATACATTTTCCTGCTTCCATTGTTTCAACACCTTTTTATTGAGCTTTTTCTCTGTAAGTTTTACATTTCCATTCTTTGAAGTAATCTTTAGATCTAAACTAGGATCGTGTATGATAGTGAACAACGATTCTACTACAGGATAACTTCCGTTAAACGTAAATCCTGATGTAAAGTCTTTGTAAAATCTTCCGTAAGAATTAGAATAATAATCGTATTCGATATATACTACATCTCCTACTTCTAAATTAGGAAATACTAACATAGAACCACTGTCTTCTGCCGGAACTAATGAACCATTTTTCTTTACGATTTCCGATTTGGTCAAATTGATTCCATACGTAT
Organism: Flavobacterium sp. U410; assembly: GCF_053570605.1. Classification (NCBI taxonomy): domain Bacteria; kingdom Pseudomonadati; phylum Bacteroidota; class Flavobacteriia; order Flavobacteriales; family Flavobacteriaceae; genus Flavobacterium; species Flavobacterium sp. U410. The sequence continues at coordinate 52,184 of NZ_JBSEFI010000009.1, read as the reverse complement.
TCAAAGAATATTCTTTTAACGTTTCTATTCCGTTTTCGGCTGTTACTTCATAAATAAAACGAACTTTTGATTTACGCCCGCCTTCAGGAAGTACATTTACAATATACTCATCTAAAAGTAAGGAAACTCCATAATCTCCTTTTAAAGTTGTATTCCGACGTTTTTTAATCAGATCGTAAATATTTTTGGTTTCAACTTCTTCAATTTCGTCAGGCGTATTGGTTAAATCGTATAATTTTTTTCGCAATTGGCTATTAGACGAATCGTGAGAAAGTGCTTTTAGATAAAAAGCTTCTGCTTGTTTATTATTTTTCATTAAACGATACACATCTGCTTTTTGTTCCATATTTTCAAAGGAATACGGAAATTGAGCTAGATTTTCATCAATATATTGTAGAGCCTCCTCATATTTATTTTCATTAATTAAAATACCGATATAACTGTCTCTCAAGTTATTCATATAAGGATAGGTTTCCAATCGATTCAAAATGATCTTCTTAACTTCTTCTTTTTGATTGGAATCGTTATAAAAATCAACTAATTTTCCTAAAGCATCATAATCGTCATATTTCTTAATAATCTCTTCTATAATAGCCAAATAAGCTGTTTTGTCGTCTTTTACACTGTTGTAAAGATTAGCTTTAGAGATTACATAAAACTCTTTATTGTGTGTTTCTTCAATCAATTGGTCAATAATGGTAAACAGATTGTCTACATTAGATTGTCTGGAAGCAATCATAAACTGGAACAATAGCGAATATGTTTTACTAAGATATTTTTTTGTTTTATCCGCATAATTCTCTAATTCTTTTAGTTGCGCTTCTTTTAGCCAAGTTCTGTCTTGCATTTTCAATAAAACCGCATAGAAATAATCCGGATCATTATTCTCTATATTCTTGTTTATTTCCTGAATTTTATCATTGTTATTATCCATGCTATAATAACTGGTCATATAACGACCTATTAAAGAACTTTTAGGATATTGACTATCTAATCCTTCAATAGCTTTATGCGCCAGCTCTTTTTTACGGTTGGCTTCGTATGCTTTAAACAGGAATAACTTATGTAAGACGTTCTTAGGATTTTTAGCTACTAAATCTTCAAAATACTGTTCAAAATCTAAAGGAACTTTTGTAGCTGTTACTCCACTTCCGCTTTTATATTCTTTATATCCGGAACTTATTTTTAACTCCGTTGGGAACGATAGATCTTTGTTCATTAGGCGTACAGCAAAATAATCACTGTTAGAGCTTTCTACCTTAGCTGTCAAACGGTGCGTACCTTGTGGCAAAGTAACCGAATAACTGTAAGCGTTTAAATTAGTGGTATTTGCTTCATATTCGGAGGCCACTTCTACATCATCAATAAAGATTTTAATCCCCGAAGAAGTTCCGAACTGCAATAAATATTCTTTTTCAGCCGGAACCTCTATAAATGTTTGAGCATAAATAATCCCTCTTCCATATTCGCCTTCGTTAAAGAAAAAATTATAACCATCATATTCGGCACTTTTTGGAACATACCATCCTACTTTTCCATTGCTGTTTGCTTCAAACAATTTATCATTTTTAGCATAGGTTTCAGGTTCATATTCCGTATCTAATCCGCTACTGTTTAAATTTTCAAAAACACCACAATATTGCCAATCTTTAATAGTATGCAATTTTTCTGCCCATTTTGCGCCTTCTGCATATTGTTTTCGCTTCACGTCAGAAACAGATTTTCGATATTTTACGACATCTCTGTCTTTAAAAACACTGGATTGAGCCAAAAAGTCAATTTTAACAAAAGACAAATCATCAAATTTATCTTCATTGACGTTCGTCATTACATAATTACTATTGATAAAAGGATCAATGTAATAAACGGCATTAGGTAATTTTTCTATCTTTTGTAGTAACGTTGCATCATAATTCAAACGTCCGTTTTGTTCGTCTATCATTGCATCTAAAAAAAGTAGATCAATAGACTGGTCTTTATTTTTTCCAAATCGCTTGTCAAATAGCTTTCTGGCTTCTTCTCTTTTGTTGTTCAAAAGTAAATTCATTACTTCCGAATAATCTTGTTGGGCATAAGAAGATAAGATACCCAAAAGCATAGAGCAGACAAATAGAATTTTTTTCATACGAAAAATTAAATTAGATGTAATTTTTTATCAAACCTTAAATGTAAACGTTTTTATCTTAATTTTTATTTTCTAAAAGCGGTACAAAACGAAATTCTCCGAATTCGTGTTTTTCAAACTGTGTCTCGTTTTTTCGGATAAGCATTGTCATGATTTGGTGTTCTTCTCCTAACGGAATAACCAACCTGCCTCCTACTTTTAGCTGTGCCATTAAAGGCTGCGGAATAAAAGGAGCTCCGGCCGTTACGATAATACTATCAAATGGTGCTTCGTTTTCTAAACCTTTATAACCGTCTCCAAAAATCAGGCGTTTAGGACGGATGCCTATCTTTGGTAACAATAACGATGTTTTTTTAAACAATTCATTTTGACGCTCAATAGAATACACGTGTGCTCCCATCAAACATAAAACAGCACATTGGTAACCACTTCCTGTGCCAATTTCTAAAATTTTATCCCCTTTCTTTACTTGCAACAGCTGACTTTGAAAAGCAACAGTATAAGGCTGTGAAATGGTTTGCCCGGCAGCAATAGGAAATGCCTTATCCTGATACGCAAAATCTTCAAAACTGGAATCTAAAAACAAATGACGAGGTATACATCTAATGGCTTCCAGTGCATTTTTATCGGTAATTCCTTTTTCTTCTAATAGCGTAACAAGCTTATTTCTAAGCCCCTTGTGTTTATTGGTATCGTTCAACATAAAGCTAATTTCTTTAGGGTAAAAATAATGTTAAAAAACACAAAAACCAAGAAAAACAAAAAGCAAAAAACCTAATAATATTGCCTTGAAACTTGAAACAAAAACCTTATTTTTGTTCAAAATACTTTCATTATGTTAAAAGTTGGTGTGCTAGGTGCCGGACACTTAGGCAAGATACATTTACGTTTATTAAATCAATCTGAAAAATACGATTTAGTTGGATTCTACGATCCTTTTGAAGAAAATGCTAATAAAGTAGCCAAAGAGTTTGGTTACACCAAATTCAATTCCATAGAAGAACTCATTGCTGCTGTTGATGTTATTGACATTGTTACCCCAACATTATCACACTATGATTGTGCGGTTCAAGTCATAAAAGCAGGTAAACATGTTTTCTTGGAAAAACCAATTTCTAATACAGTTGAAGAAGCTGAAAATATTATTAAACTAGCCAAAGAATACAACGTTAAAGGACAAGTGGGGCATGTAGAACGTTTTAATCCGGCTTTTAAAGCGGTAAAAGACCAAATCCATAATCCGATGTTCATTGAAACGCATCGTTTGGCTGAATTTAATCCGCGTGGAACTGATGTTCCTGTGGTTTTAGATTTAATGATTCACGATATTGATGCTATTTTAAGCGTGGTGAAATCAAAAGTAAAAGCCGTTCATGCCAGTGGTGTGGCTGTAATTTCTGATTCTCCGGATATTGCCAATGCTCGTGTAGAATTTGAAAATGGCTGTGTGGCCAATATTACTTCGAGTCGTATTTCGATGAAAAACATGCGTAAATCGCGTTTCTTCCAAAAAGACGCTTACATTTCGGTTGATTATTTAGAGAAAATATGCGAAGTCGTAAAAATGAAAGACGCTCCTGAAATTCCGGGCGATTTTGATATGATTTTGCAAAATGCAGAAGGCATAAAAAAACAGATTTATTTCGACAATCCGGAAGTTCACGCCAATAATGCGATTTTGGACGAATTGGAAACTTTTGCCGATGCAATTAACAACAACTCTACTCCTATTGTGACTTTGGAGGACGGAACGGAAGCATTGCGCGTCGCATATATGATTATTGAATCAATGGAAAAGAATAAATAATTAAAAAACTAAAACAAACTAATATAAAACATGAACACTATAGCTGTAATTGGTGCAGGAACAATGGGCAACGGAATTGCTCATACTTTTGCGCAAACGGGGTTTACCGTTAAATTAATTGACATTTCTGAAAAATCTATCGAAAAAGGAATGAATACTATTGCTGCAAACTTAGACCGTATGGTAGCAAAAGGAACCATTACCGAAGATGACAAACACAAAACTTTAGCGAATATCATCACCTATACTGACATTAAAGATGGTGTGGTAGGTTGCGATTTAGTAGTGGAAGCAGCTACCGAAAATGTAACGTTAAAACTAAATATTTTCAAACAATTAAGTGAAGTTTGTGATCACAATGTTATTTTAGCAACTAATACTTCTTCTATTTCTATTACTCAAATTGCGGCTTCTGTGGTTCACCCGGAACGCGTAATCGGAATGCACTTTATGAATCCGGTACCCATTATGAAATTGGTCGAAATCATTCGCGGATACAACACTTCTGACGAAGTAACCAAAATTATCATGGATTTATCGGTTAAATTAGGTAAAACTCCAACAGAAGTAAACGATTATCCGGGATTTGTGGCCAATAGAATTTTGATGCCAATGATCAACGAATCGATTGAAACGTTATACAATGGTGTGGCTGGTGTGCAGGAAATTGATACGGTAATGAAACTAGGAATGGCACACCCAATGGGACCGCTTCAATTAGCAGATTTCATCGGATTAGACGTTTGTTTATCAATCTTAAACGTAATGTACGACGGATTCAAAAACCCAAAATACGCTCCAAACCCATTATTGGTTAACATGGTTATGGCCGGAAAATTAGGCGTAAAATCAGGAGAAGGTTTCTACGATTACAGCGAAAGCAAAAAAGCGGAAAAAGTAGCAAAACAATTTTCTAAATAATTAACAATGAATAATTGATAATTGATAATTCATTGTGATTGTCAATTATCAATTGTCAACTATCAATTGAAGAATGGCTAAAATCATTCCTTTCAAAGCGGTTCGTCCGGCGCCGGAAAAAGCAGCTTGGGTAACTTGTCGTTCCTATGACGAATATTCGCCTGCAGAACTAGCAGCTTGGCTCGAATTTAATCCGTATTCGTTTTTACATATTATCAGTCCGGCGTATCAAAACACACAAACTATTGCTTTAGAAAAACGCTTTCAATCCGTTAAAAAGCAATACGAGAATTTTAAAGCCGAAGAAATTTTGGTCACCGATGAAAGTCCGGCTTTTTATGTGTACCAAATCAAAAATAAAACCCAACTTTTCACCGGAATTATCGCAGGAACTTCCATTGAAGATTATCAGGAAAACAAAATCAAAAAGCACGAAGATACTTTGGCTTTTCGCGTAGATTTGTTCAAAGATTATTTGCATCAAACGCATTTTAACACTGAGCCGGTTTTAATCACCTATCCCGATAATCCTGCCATTCACACGTGGATTAATCTCAAAAAGAAAAGTCAGCCTTTTTACGAATTTGCAACGCCTAATCACGAAGTGCATTCGCTTTGGAAAATTGACACGCAAAACGAAATCGATTGGCTTCAAGACTATTTTGACGAAATCCCAAATCTGTATATCGCCGACGGACACCATCGTTCGGCTTCGGCAAGTGCGTTGTACGATCAAGACAAACATTTGAACAATCCCAACTTGAACTACTTTATGAGTTTTTTAATTGCCGAAAGTAATGTCAAAATTTACGAGTTCAACAGACTGATTAAAGATTTAAACGGACTTTCAAAAGACACTTTTTTAGCCGAATTGCAAAAGCACTTCACGGTTATTCCGAAAGAACAAGAATTGTGGAAACCTACTCAAAAAGGGGAATTTGGAATGTATTTGAATGGCGAATTTTACGCTTTGGTTTACCGATCGAATACCAAAGAAAAAGAATCTATTCTTGCTAATTTAGATGCTCAAATTCTATACAACTTCGTTTTACAACCTATTTTGGGTATTGAGGATTTACGCAATGACGAACGAATTTCGTATCTTTCCGGAAAACAATCTATAGCTTCCATCATGGAAAAAGTAGATTCGGGTAATTTTAAAGTCGGTTTTATGCTTTACCCTTCAGATATTAACGAAATCAAAGCTATTGCTGACGCCAATTTAATTATGCCGCCCAAAAGCACCTATATTGAACCTAAGTTTAGGAGCGGTTTAGTGGTGTATGAACTTTAGATTTGTTTAACTTTGTCCTATAGACGAAGGAGAGAACACATAACAAATAAAGGTTTAGTTTACCGTGTTTAAGAAATTTTTCAGTTTTAATAAAAACATTGAAACTATTTGATTAATCTCTGCACCTAAAATGATTTAGATATATCTAATGAGATTTCTCCTTCGTCGAAATGACAATAAAAAAACAGTAAAAAAATCATGTCAATAGCAATAAATCTAGCAGAAATAAAATCCTCATTACCTCAACACGTAACCTTAGTTGCGGTTTCAAAAACCAAACCAGTTTCTGATCTATTAGAAGCGTATGAGGTGGGGCAACGTATTTTTGGTGAAAACTATGTGCAAGAATTAGTAGAAAAACAAGACTTGCTTCCCAAAGATATTCAGTGGCATTTCATTGGGCATTTGCAATCTAGAAAAGTGAAACTTATTGCGCCATTTGTGAGTTTGATTCACGGGGTTGACAGCTTAAAACTTCTACAAGAAATCAATAAACAAGCCGAAAAGAACAATAGAGTTATCGACTGTTTGCTTCAAATTCATATTGCCGAAGAAGAAAGTAAATTTGGTTTAGATGAAAAGGAATTAGAAGATATTCAGAAACAACTTCTCGACTCCGCTCGAAGTAGCGATAATGCATTTAAAAATATTCGAGTTGTAGGTTTAATGGGAATGGCTACTTTTACGGAAGACCAAAACCAAATCAAAAAAGAATTCACCTATTTAAAATCACTTTTCGATAAATATTCCAAAGAAAAAACGGAAAACTATCAACTAAAAACTCTTTCTATGGGCATGAGCGGCGATTACACATTAGCTATTTCGTGCGGCAGTACAATGGTTAGAATTGGAAGTAGTATATTTGGAACGAGACAATATCAATAACAATTGCAAAAATCAATTGGAATTAAAAACAATTCAGAATTAAAATGGAAGAAAACAATCCTTTTTACGAAAAAATATTCAATTTTGAAGATCGATTGGTTCGTTTTGCAGGAGAATGTATTTTCTTTACAAGAAATTTGGATAAAAGTTATGAAAACGAATATTACAAAAATCAATTAATTCGTTCATCAGGAAGCGCTTCTTTAAATTTTGGCGAGGCACAAGGAACAAATTCAGATAAAGATTTTATTTTTAAAGTAAGTTTATCAGTCAAAGAATTAAAAGAATCCAGAAATTCATTGAAAATTTTAAATTACATCAAAGAAGGAGAGGAAACTTCAAGAAATTTACTTTTAAAAGAAGTTGAAGAATTGATTGCAATTGCTTCAAAAATGATCATTAACAAAAAATAATTTTTCAATAGCAATTACAGTATCAATTGCAAAATCCAATTCTTAACTATTGTTTTTTGACATTGACATTGTTTTTTGACATTGACATTGACATTGAAAAATGTACACAATACTAGACATAGAAACCACTGGTGGTCAATATAACGAGGAAGGAATTACCGAAATCGCGATTTACAAATTCGACGGACATGAAATTGTAGATCAGTTTATTAGTTTAGTAAACCCGGAAATTCCCATTCAGCCATTTGTGGTAAAACTTACCGGAATCAATAACGCTATGCTTCGAAGTGCTCCAAAATTCTTCGAAGTCGCTAAACGCATTATTGAAATTACCGAAGGCACCATCATTGTTGCGCACAACGCTTCTTTTGATTATCGCGTCATCCGAATGGAATTCAACCGTTTGGGCTACGATTTTAAAAGACCAACATTGGATACCGTGGAATTATCTAAAAAACTAATTCCCGAACAAAAATCATACAGCTTAGGAAAACTGGTTCGCGGCTTGGGAATTCCTATTGCCGACCGACACCGAGCAAGTGGCGATGCCATGGCTACCGTTAAGCTTTTTAAATTGCTTTTGTCCAAAGACAAGGAAAAAGAAATCGTCAAGAGTTTCGTGAAAACGGAAGTCAAAACCGGCATGTCGCCCAAATTATTGGATATTGTAGAAAGTTTGCCTTCTAAAACCGGAATTTACTACATTCACAATGAAAAAGGCGATGTAATTTACATTGGTAAAAGCAAAAACATCAAAAAAAGAGTCAATCAGCATTTTACCGGAACGTCAAACAAAAGCAAAAAAATACAACGCGATGTGTATGCCGTAACTTTTGAAGAAACCGGAAGCGAACTCATTGCTTTGCTCAAAGAAAGCGAAGAAATCAAAATCAATAAACCGATTTACAACCGAGCGCAACGCCGCACCATCTTTCAATGGGCTTTATATCCCGAAAAAAACGAGAAAGGCTACATAGCGTTAAAAGTTCAAAAAGCCGATGGTCGTAAAAAGGAAATTACGTCTTTTGGCACCCAACAAGAAGGAAAAGCTTTTTTGTTCAAAATCACAGAAAAATATCATTTGTGCCAAAAAATAAACGGTTTGTACGATACCAAAAAAAGTTGTTTTCAATACGACATCAAACAATGCTACGGTGCTTGTATTGATAAGGAAAAAACGGAAGAATACAACCAAAGAGTACAAACTTTTATCACGGAAAATTCGTTCCAAAACAACAACATGGTTATTGTTGACAAAGGAAGAAGTATTGAAGAAAAAAGTGCGGTTTTAATTGAAAATGGCGTATACAAAGGCTATTGCTTTTTCGATTTAAACTACCAAATCAACAATGTCGAGATTTTGAAAAATTTGGTTATTCCAATGCAACACAATAGAGATATCAAAACCATTATTCAAAATTTCATTCGAAAACACAAAGTCAAAATCATTCGCTTTTAGTATGATGCCACAACCTAACGCCAAATGGGCAACCATTCAAAAGAAACTCTACACGGTTATCTACGGAACAGATACTCGTGCCGGACGTTTGTTCGATTTGGTTTTACTAGGTTTTATTCTTCTAAGTGTGGTTATCGTCATGTTAGAATCCGTTAAGGAAATCAACACCAAATACCACACCATTTTATACGCTATCGAATGGATTATTACCGTTTTGTTTTCTATCGAATACCTTTTGCGCATTTTGTCCAATAAAAAACCGTACAGCTATATTTTTAGTTTTTACGGATTGATTGATTTGGTATCCATCTTACCTATTTACCTATCATTCTTTATTCCGCAAACCCGTGTTTTATCGGTTATCCGAGCTTTGCGTTTGTTGCGTTTGTTCCGAATTTTAAACCTGGCTCATTTTACCGGTCAAGCCTCCAATCTTCGTTTAGCGCTAAAAGCCAGCCAATCTAAAATTATTGTTTTTATTTATTTCATCATGATTATTTCCATTCTTTTGGGAACGTTAATGTACATGATTGAAGGCCCAACCAGCGGATTCACCAGCATCCCCCGAAGTATTTATTGGTGTATCGTAACCTTAACCACCGTGGGCTACGGCGACATTGCTCCGGCAACCACAACTGGCCAATTTATAGCAACAATGGTTATGATATTGGGATACGGAATCATTGCGGTTCCTACCGGGATTGTTTCTGCAGAATTTAGCAATCAATCTAAAAAAATGACAACTGCTAAAAAATGTGCACATTGCGAAACTTCAAATCATACAGAAAACGCAAAATTTTGTCATCATTGCGGGAATACTTTATCTTAGCAGTTTTAAATTAAGGAGCTATTTCCTGCTGTACGCTGTATTCCCCGTCAAGTTGTACCACTTGCCGTGGCGATGCCGCTCCCATCAGGGCTAGGCTACAAGCTATACTATGAACTATTTAATTGCCATTATAGGACCAACAGCCATAGGCAAAACCGCTTTAAGTATAAAGTTGGCCCAACATTTCAATTGCGACATCATTTCTTGCGATAGCCGACAGTTTTTCAAAGAAATGACTATTGGAACTGCTGTTCCTACCGCCGAAGAATTAGCTGCCGCACCGCACCATTTTATCCAAAACAAATCGGTTTTTGACACCTATAATGTAGGTGATTTTGAACAAGAAGCCTTGGTAACTTTAGACCAATTGTTTCAGCAAAACAACGTTCAAATTATGGTGGGCGGTTCGGGTTTGTATGTTGATGCTGTTTTAAAAGGTTTTGACGAATTTCCCGATATTGAACCCACAATTCGCGAACAAATCAGCACGAAATACGATCAGTTGGGTATCGAATTTTTACAAGAAAGACTTCAAACCTTAGATCCCGAATATTATCAAAAATTGGCTACCGAAAATCCACAAACTTTAGTCAATCCGCAACGCATGAAACGCTTTGTAGAAGTGTGTTTGGGTTCCGGAAAACCGTATTCTAGTTTTTTAGGCAAACGTTCGGTTCAGCGAAATTTCACACCTATTATTATTGGTTTACAAGCTGACCGAGAAAAAATGTACGAACGCATTAATTTACGTGTCGATAATATGATGCAAGGAGGTTTATTGGATGAAGTACAAAAATTATATCCGAATAAACAATTGAACGCCTTACAAACCGTTGGTTACCGAGAATTGTTTGATTATTTGGATCATAAAATAACTTTGGCAGAAGCCATTGAACAAATCAAAATGAACACCAGACGTTTTGCAAAACGCCAGATTACTTGGTTTAAACGTACTGAAAACGTACATTGGTTTGACTATTTAACACCTAGTAAAAATATTATAGAAAACATAGAACTAATTATAAAATAACGCAACCTTTTTTTACAAATCACATCTTTACAAAAAAATTAAAAATGGAAAAAATTGTATTATTCCTCATCCTTTTAATATCGCTTTCATGCGATATTCAATACGATGGAGAGACTAAATTGGTAATAAAAGGTCAAGTTAAAGATGAAAATAACAATCCCTTGAACAACCAATCAATTAAATTATTTGTTTCTAGAAATTCTAGTTATTTACCTTTTGTGTTCTATGTTTCTTCTGAAACCAATTTCATAGGAAAATCTTTTACTGATAGCCAAGGAAATTTTACAATGGTAATTCCCAAACCTGAAAAAAACTTTGATGAGATTAGTGTTGAGATAAACGGTGATTCTAATTCACTATCTCCTAAACAAATTGTTAATATAAAAACAGAAGATTTTTACAATTACGAATTAAATTTAGGCGAATTAAAATTATACGAAAAAGCTAATCTTTGTCTTTTACAAATAATACCCAATCAAATTAATTCAGAAAATGAACTTTTAGAAATCAGTTATATTGGAGATGTTTCCGAGGAAATAATCTTTTACAATTTACCAGATGAATATTATTATTACTACGAAACAATAAAAAACGTAAGAAAAAATCAAACCATCCAGTTGAATTACAAAATCAAAAACTACATTTCAAATACAACTTCAATTGAACAGGTTTTGATACCTATTGACAATTCAGCCGACATTTCTTATACCCTAAATTATTAGTAATGAAGAAATTATTCATAATCTTTGTATTCTTTACGTTTAAATTAGTTCTTGCTCAAGAAACAGAACAAAAATCATTTCGATTTAACCCCAAAATTTCCTTAGGCATTCAGACTCAGTTTTTTTTGGGGAATAATTACCTTTCAAAAGGTCACAGCAATCCTGCAATTGGAGGTGAATTTGATTTTCAATTCATGAGCTATTCAAAATTTAATTTAGGTTTTGGACTCAAAAAAGTAACTATTCAAGTAGAAGATCCTGCAATTGGTGGGAATATTGACAAATCAAATTTAAATTCCGTTAATGGATTTATTTCTTATCATGTAGTTTCGGCTAAAAAAGTTCAAATCTCACCTACTTTTAGCTATGGTGGAATTGAAATCAGACAAAAAAGTGATTCAAAATTATACGGAGTTCAAAATGGAAGATACATTGAAGGTTCAGTAAAAATTAATTATGCCTTTAGTCCAAACACAAAAATTTATACAAAACTTGGAATTTCAAGATATTATTTAAATGTAAAATCTACTGATGAATATAAAAATTACTTTAACCAAACTAATTCTTTAAATTTGTCAATCGGAATTCAATTTTTATAAAAATGCCCATATCACCCGACTTTACTTCTATTTTAGAAGAAACTTTTGAAATCAGCTTTTTACATTGTTATCCCAATGCCTACTTGAAATATACTGATTTATGTAATTTATTGCAATTAACGGCTGGTTCCCATGCCGATAAAGGCGGAATTAGCTATTCGGATTTACAATTGAAACAACAAGCTTGGGTTTTGAGCCGAATGCGTGTAGAAATTTCAAAATTACCCAAATGGCGCGATGTGGTAACGGTAAAAACTTGGATTAAAAGTTTAGAAAACTCACGTTCAGTGCGTTGTTTGGAAATGCATTTGAACGGTGAAAAAATTGTGGGGTGCGAAACTTTTTGGGCTGTAATTAATACCGAAACACGTCGCCCTGATGCTTTGGCTACGCCACACGATCACTTTGAAAAATATGATATTTCGGCTACGGAAAAACCAACCGAAAAAATCAGCATTCCAAAAGAATCTACCGTTTGTATGTCGTATGAAGTCACCTTATCAGATATTGATATTGTGAATCATGTCAACAATGTCAAATATTTAGAATGGTGTTTGGATGCCGAAGACCCGGAAAAGCTGTTACAGCGTAAAATTGCTACTTTGGATATCAATTTTATGCGCGAACTTAATTTAAAAGACCAAGCTAATATTTGCTGTGCGGCAACCGAAACAGAAAGTGTATATTCCATAACCAAAGAAGGTAAAAACGTTTACGCTTTACAAATTGGTTGGAAACCATGAAAATAAAAGACTGTCTCAAAAAGAATATCAGAGAACCTGAAACGAGTTCAGATGGACAATATTACTTTTGAGACAGTCTCTTGTTTATTGCTACTAGCCTATTAAATTCCGGCTATTTTTTTCAATTCTTCTACAAAGCGCTCTGCCAAAGCATCAGCTTCTACTTGAGAAGGCGCTTCCGTATAAATACGGATGATAGGTTCGGTATTCGATTTGCGTAAATGCACCCATTCCGTTGGGAAATCAATCTTAACACCATCAATTGTAGTGATATTTTCATTGGCATACACGTGTTGCATTTCTTGTAACACAGCATCAACATCAATTTGAGGCGTTAACTCAATTTTATTTTTACTCATAAAATATTGTGGATACCCCGCACGAATTTCGGCAACGGTTTGCGTTTGATTTGCCAAATACGTTAAAAACAAGGCTACTCCAACCAAAGCATCACGTCCGTAGTGCAATTCAGGATAAATGATTCCTCCGTTTCCTTCACCACCGATAATTGCATTCGTTTTTTTCATCAATTCCACAACGTTCACCTCACCTACTGCACTGGCTTCGTAAGTTCCGTTGTGTTTTTCGGTAATATCGCGCAACGCTCGTGAAGACGACATATTAGAAACCGTGTTACCCGGTGTTTTACTTAATACATAATCGGCAACTGCAACCAAGGTATATTCTTCGCCAAACATTTCTCCGTCATTTGAAATAAAAGCCAAACGATCAACATCAGGATCTACAACGATACCAAAATCAGCTTTTTCTTCAACTACTAATTTACAAATATCACCCAAATGTTCTTTCAAAGGTTCAGGGTTGTGCGGAAAATATCCGTTAGGTTCGCAATATAATTTTACAACTTCAACGCCCATTTCTTCCAATAGCTTCGGAATAACCACTCCACCCGAAGAATTGACACCATCAACTACTACTTTAAACTTTCTTTTGGCTACAGCCTCCACATCTACTAACGGTAATTCTAGCACCTCATCAATGTGAATATCCATGTAGGCTTCGTTTTCGGTAATTTCGCCTAAATCATCAACAGTCGCAAAATCAAAAGCTTCTTGTTCGGCAATTTCTAATATTTTAGCACCATCTGCTCCGCTTAAAAATTCGCCTTTGGCATTCAATAATTTTAAAGCATTCCATTGTTTGGGATTGTGTGAGGCTGTTAGGATAATTCCGCCATCTGCTTGTTCCATAGGAACAGCTACTTCCACTGTTGGCGTTGTTGACAATCCTAAATCAATCACATCGATTCCTAAACCGATTAATGTATTGACTACCAATTGGTGAATCATGGGACCCGAAATACGAGCATCACGACCAATAACTACTTTTAATTTAGAAGTTGAATTGCTATTTTGTTTTAAAAATGTTCCGTAGGCTGAAGCAAATTTCACGGCATCAACAGGGGTTAAGTTATCTCCAACATGTCCTCCTATTGTTCCTCGAATTCCCGAAATAGATTTGATTAATGTCATTCTCTAAAGAATTATGAAAGTTATATTATGATTTGTTCTTCTAAAAGATTAAATTGCATAGCAAATATACTAATTAGTCCTTTACTTAATTCCAAAACGATGAACTATCTTGCGCATATTTATCTTTCCGGAGACGACGATTTGGTAAAAATTGGCAACTTTATGGCCGATGGAATTAAGGGACATGAATATGAAAAATTTCCGACGGCCATTCAGAAGGGAATTTTACTGCACAGACAAATAGATTATTTTACTGATTTTCATCCGGTTTATAGGCATAGCAAGCATCTTCTGCACAAAACTTATGGTCATTATTCGGGTGTTATCATGGATATGTATTATGATCATTTATTGGCTGTCAATTGGTCTACTTATTCCGATATCCCACTTAACGAATATATTAAAGCTTTTTATGCTATTTTAGAAGAATATTTTGATTGGCTTACGCCCAAAATGCAACGCATGGTCCCTAAAATGATTGAACACAATTGGCTGGGGAGTTATGCAACCATTGAAGGAATGGAAAAAATCTTGTATCAAATGGATTCCAGGACGCAATTTAGATCTAAAATGCAATTTGCTACCAAAGAACTTAAACTTCACTTTTCTGTTTTTGAAAACGATTTCAATACCTTTTTTCAGGAAATCATTAAAATGTCTGAAGAAAAATTGAGCATTTAATTAGTATGTTTTTTTTAGAAACGGTAACTTTGCGAAAAGTTTTTTAACAGAAAAATGCATACTAAAAAAATAAATCCAATCCTCCTATTTATCAGAAAGAATATTAAAAGGCTGGAACGCTTGGTTTTTATTTTCAAATCACTCTTATCACCAAGGCAGTTTATTTACTTTTCTTGTGTCTTAGTAGGAATTTCATCGGCTTTAGCTGTAATTGTCTTAAAAACTTTTGCACACTCGGTTTATAAATTTGCCAATTATCTGGATAATTTTCTTCATTTACCGTACAGTAATTCTGCTTTTCCTATCATTGGAATTTTATTGACTGCGTTCATTATCAAAAAAGTTTTGAATGGTTCGTTGCAAAAAGGAACAGCTCAAATCATGTATGCAGTGGCAAAAAAAAGTGGTATTATGCCTAGAAAGCAAATGTATGCTCAAATCATTACGAGTTCTTTTACTGTAGGTATGGGAGGAAGTGCCGGACTTGAGTCGCCTATTACCATTACGGGAGCGGCTTTTGGTAGTAACTTTGCGCAAAGCTACCGATTGAGCTATAAAGACAGAACTTTGCTTTTAGCTTGTGGTGTTGCTGCGGGTATTGCTGCGGCATTTAATGCTCCTATAGCAGGTGTTTTGTTTGCTATTGAAGTTGTCTTAGTAGAAATTAGTATCACGGCTTTTATTCCTATTATGATTAGTGCCGCTACAGGAGCTTTGGTTTCAACTGTAGTTTTAAATGAAGATATTTTATTGAGTTTTAAAGAAGGGGAACCTTTTGATTACTATAACATACCGTATTATATCATTTTAGGTATTTTGTCAGGATTTGTGTGTGTGAATTACACTCGTACCTTCAGTAAAATAGAACATTGGTTTGCCAAATATAAAACCAGTGTTTACAGAAAGGCACTTATCGGAGCTTCTCTTTTAGCTGTTCTTATTTTCTTTTTCCCAACTCTTTTCGGTGAAGGATATGAAAGTATTAAAGTCTTAGCTAACCAACATCCGGAAAATATTTTAGACAATACTATTTTAAGTAAATACAAAGGTAACGAATGGATTTTACTGATTTTTGTTAGTTTAACCATGATGGTTAAAGTTTATGCTACAGGTTTTACGCTAGGTTCCGGTGGAAATGGAGGTAACTTTGCACCTTCGTTATTTGTGGGTTCTTATTTGGGATTTGCGGTTTCTAAACTCATCAACTTAATTGGGATCAATGAAAATTTGTCGGTGAGTAATTTTACTTTGGTAGGAATGGCCGGAATTTTGAGTGGATTATTTCATGCGCCACTAACCGCTATTTTCCTTATTGCCGAAATTACCGGAGGTTATAATTTGATGGTTCCGCTTATGATGGTTTCCTCTGTAAGTTTTGCTATTTCCAAACGATTTGAGAATTATTCTTTCGATATTAAAGATTTAGCCGGAAAAGGAGATGTTTTCACTAATGATAAAGACAAAAACATTTTACATTCATTAGAGCCGTCACAATTTGTACAAGATAATTACAAACCTGTTGCCGATTCTAATTCGTTAGAGGAATTGGTAGAGCTTATTAAAACAACGGATGATTTAATATTTCCTGTACTCAATGAGAAAGGACAATTGCAAGGATTGATAGATGTTGCTGAGATTCGTCCGGTTATTTTTTCTCCCTTTAAGATTAAATACACTTCCATTCAAGAAGTAATGCAGCCGCCTAAGGAAATCATTTTTTACGATGAAACAATGGAAACCATCATAGAAAAATTTGAAAATTCCCAAACGCAAATTCTTCCTGTTTTAAAAGATGGAAAATTTATTGGATTTATGGCTAAAATTTCCATTTTGGAAAAATATCGTGAAAAACTAAAAGCAATGATTATTGAATAACAAAAAAGGAGAAATTAATTAATTTCTCCTTTTTTGTTATTCGTTCTGTTATTGTTGTACTTATTACTCTTTTTTCTCGCCAACAAAATAATCGTCTTTCAACTTAAACAGAACATTGAATGTGGTTAAGCTGCCATAAATTCTAGTGATATATTGTTGTAGTTCAATTTTTTCGGTTTGTTCTAAACTACTCGAATTGATTTTTTGTTCCATGACACGTACTCTATCGCGAACCATGATGATTTTATTGAAAAAAGTATCAATTGGAATTTCCTTGTTTTGCGTTGCTGTTCCGGGTTCTAGAATCAATTTACCACCTTTCCATTTATCAGCAATGGAAGTTGCCGGCGTAACATCGGTATATTTTTGTAAAAGGTTTTTCAACACTTTTTCTACTTCATAAAAACTAACGGTGTCTACTTCATCTTCAACAGCTTCGATTACTTCTAAATCATCTGTCAGATCAATGGTTTCAACTCCTTTTTCAATAAACGTAACCCAATAATATCTGGCAGATACATTAGTAATTACTCCTAAACCATATTCTGAATGTTTAATTCGCGAACCTATCCCTAGTAATTTCATTTTTATTTTTATTTAATTTTTAAAATTTCTTCATTATAATAACTCCGGCGACTACTAAAAGCATGCCTATAATTCTACCGACACTTATAGGTTGTTGTTGCGCTACGAGTACATTGAAATGTTCTAATAAAACAGAAAAAATCATTTGTCCTGCAACTACTAATCCAAAAGTTAAGCCGGGTCCTAATTTAGGAAAAGCTAAAATAATAACTGTAACATAAAAAGCACCTAAAATTCCTCCTATCCATAAATAAGTCGGTGCTGCTTTTATTCCGGACCAAGAAACAGTTTGTTTTGTTACAACAAGATATAAAATTAACGCTACTGCTCCTACTACAAAAGAAATCGTTGAAGCATGTACAGGACTTTCACCTGCTTTCCCCAATCGGGAGTTCAATCCGGCTTGAATAGGTAAAAAAGCTCCTGCTATAAGTACCATTACAATCCATAATAATTTATCGGTATTCATCTTTCTTTTTAATGATTAAATTTTATACTATTTATAGATTTTGTTTTAAAATGGCTAATATAAGAAGTTGAATAAAAAATTGTCTTATTCAGAATAGAATTTGTTTTCCTTATATTTGTAGGAATCAATAAGGCTATCTAATGAACGTTAACTACAATAAAATAGAGGACACGCTTTCCTTTTTTAATGTTGACTGCTCTACTCCTTATTACATTTCATCCGGAAAGCCACTACTCCATTTACCCATAGAACCTTTTAGAATTGACTATTATATGGTTAGCATTTGTTCTTATGGCAATGTAACTTTAGAAATTGACAACCAAAAAATTTTCATTCCCGAAAACGGAGTTTTAATGGCTACACCTTCTACAATTATCCGATTTGTAGAAACCAGTACTGATTTTAGAATGAAGTTGTTGTTTTTTGAAAAAAATTTCCTGCTTAAAAACATTTCAGATTCATTCATTATCGAACGCTTGGCTTTTTTTAAACAACGTTCATTCAATAGTTTTCAGACTGATGAAGAAAATGGTGCTAGACTTTTACGCCTATTAGAATATCTTGAAGAGAAATCGAAAAGAGACAGTTTTTTTAAAGACGAAATTATACGAACTATTATTTTCAACTTATTATTAGAAACTGCCGAACTTTTATATCAAAATACCAATACTACAAAATTACCTCATCAGGAAACCAAAGACGTTTATTTTAAGTTCCTTCAACTCTTAAACGAAAAAATCAGAGAGCAACGCGAAGTAAAATTTTATACTGACTCTTTGTGTATTTCAAATCAATATCTGATACAAATTGTAAAGAAAGCGACAGATAAAACACCTCATCAAATCATTGACGAAATGTTGGTGAAAGAAGCATATATTATGCTCAACAATCCTTCGCTTACTATTTCAGAGATTGCTTTTGCTTTAAATTTTAGTTCAATTGCTTCTTTTTCACGCTTTTTTAAACGAAAAACGGGATTAGCTCCCAACGAATTTAAAGATAAGAATTTGAGGTAAACTTTACAGAATTTAAGGTAACATACTTACTGTTTTTATAGACTAAATTTGAAAGAGAATTTAAAAATAAAAATACGTATGAAAACAAATCCCTCCGAAATAGATCAAGTTTTTGACACTGCTTATTTGTCTAACAATATTGAGCATGAACCCGATTCGAGTAACGAAATACAAAGAAATACTCCTGAAAAAACGATGCCTTTTTCTGATCAAATTGGTAATTACCAACGAAATAAAGGCATTCCTTTCAGATCATTCGAAGACAGTAAAGTATATATCGTAGGAAGTGGAATTGCCGGACTTTCTACAGCGTATTATTTCATCCGTGACGGACATATTCCCGGTAAAAATATCATCTTTTTAGAACAATTGTCTATAGAAGGCGGTTCTTTAGACGGTGCCGGAAATGCTACAGAAGGTTATATCATAAGAGGCGGTCGCGAAATGGATATGACTTACGAAAACCTCTGGGACATTTTTCAGGACATTCCTGCTATGGAGTTGCCAAAACCTTATAGTGTTTTAGACGAATACAGGCTTGTAAATGATAACGATCCGAACTATTCTAAAGCAAGATTGATTCACAATCAAGGTCAAATACAAGATTTTAGCAAATTTGGCTTAGAGAAAAAAGATCAGCTGGCTATCGTAAAATTGTTATTAAAGAAAAAAGAAGAACTGGACGACTTAACTATCGAAGATTATTTTAGCGAATCTTTTTTAAACAGTAACTTTTGGTTCTTTTGGCGTACTATGTTTGCCTTTGAAAATTGGCACAGTTTATTAGAATGTAAACTCTATATGCACCGTTTTCTACATGCTATTGACGGTATGAAAGATTTTTCTTGTTTGGTCTTCCCAAAATACAATCAATATGATACTTTTGTAACACCTTTAAAACATTTTCTACAAGAAAAAGGAGTTCAAATACAGCTAAATACTTTAGTAAAAGATTTAGACATCAGTATTACGGAAAACGAAAAAATAGTTGAAAACATTATTACCGAACAAAACGGAATTGAAGTAAAAATTCCTGTCAAAAAAGACGATTTTGTAATTGTAACTACAGGTTCAATGACGGAAGATACGTTTTATGGGAATAACACCGAAGTTCCTATTGTAAAAGTAGATAACGCAACCAGCGGACAAAGTGCCGGATGGAAACTTTGGAAAAATCTGGCAGCGAAATCTCCTGTTTTCGGTAAACCTGAAAAATTTTGCAGCAATATAGAAAAATCATCTTGGGAATCGGCTACGTTGACCTGCAAGCCATCAGCATTTGTTGACAAATTAAAAGAACTATCCGTTAACGACCCTTATTCCGGAAAAACAGTTACCGGCGGGATCATAACCATTACAGATTCTAACTGGCTAATGAGTTTCACTTGCAACAGACAACCTCATTTCCCTACCCAACCCGATGATGTATTGGTTATATGGGTTTATGCTTTATTTATGAATAAAGAAGGAGACTATGTCAAAAAAGCGATGCCTGCGTGTACCGGAAATGAAATTTTAGCCGAATTGTGTCATCATCTTGGTATTTCAGACCAACTGGATAATGTAATTGAAAATACGATTGTACGTACTTCATTTATGCCTTATATCACTTCTATGTTTATGCCTAGAGCTAAAGGAGATCGCCCGAGAGTTGTTCCTGAAGGCTGCGTTAATTTAGGTTTGGTCGGGCAATTTGTTGAAACCAATAACGATGTGGTCTTCACCATGGAAAGTTCCGTAAGAACAGGACGTTTAGCCGTTTATAAATTACTGAATTTAAACAAACAGGTTCCGGATATTAACCCGTTGCAATATGACATCAGACATCTTTTAAAAGCTACAAAAGCTCTTAACGACTATAAACCGTTTGTTGGTGAAGGCATTCTCAGACGCGTTTTAAAAGGAACATATTTTGAACACATTTTACCTGTAGGCGAAAAAGAAGAAACACACGAATCCTTTTTTCACGAACAAATCACAAAATTATCCGATTGGATTTCAGGAAAAACGCAATAATTCTTCCATTAATTGGTTAACTTTACGTGTGATCTTTCTCTAAAGAAACACGTAAAGTTACTTTGTAAATAAACTAATCTTTAATCAAACCATAATGCAAAACATCAATATTCAAGATTTCAAATTCTCTTTACCTATAGAAATTCGTTGGAACGATTTAGACCCGTTAAGCCATGTAAACAATGTTTATTATTTCGAATATTTTCAAATCGGACGCGGTCATTATATGCCAACAGTTAGTAAACAATGGGATTGGACTAAAAATATGTTTGTCATTGCACATATAGAATGTGACTATTATAAAGAATTAAAACTCACTGCCATTCAACCTACTATCAAATTGAGAACCTCATCTTTAGGTTCTAAAAGTTTTGAAATCGAATACTTAATTACGAGTTTAGGTAAAGATGGAAATGAAATTGTTCACGCGAAAGGAAAAAGTACGCAAGTATTAATTGATACAACAATAGGTAAATCTATTGAAATTCCGGATTGGCTACGAACTGATTTAACGACTTACGAACCCGCTTTACAATAATATTTTAAACCTATCAAATTATGAATTTTAAAAATGTAACTGTAGCAGGAAGCGGTGTTTTGGGATACCAAATTGCATTCCAAACTGCTTTTCACGGATTTAAAGTAACTGTATATGATATTAACGACGAAGTTCTGGACAAAGCCAAAGCTAAATTTGACATACTAAGTAAAGCTTATATCCATGATCTACAAGCTACTGACGAACAGTTGAAAGCAACTTTTGAAAATTTAAGTTATTGCTCTGACTTGGCAGAAGCTGTAAAAGATGCCGATTTATTGATTGAAGCTGTACCGGAAAATCCGAAGATTAAAATTGGTTTCTATGAAAAATTAGCACAAGTTGCTCCGGCAAAGACTGTTTTTGCAACCAATTCCTCAACTTTGTTGCCCAGCCAATTTGCAGCAGTAACTAAACGTCCCGAAAAATTCGTTGCTTTACACTTTGCTAACGAAATCTGGAAACATAATACTGCTGAGATCATGGGACATCCCGGAACAGCCACTTCAGTTTTTGATGATGTAGTTGATTTTGCCAAAGCTATCGGAATGATAACTCTTCCGCTTTATAAAGAGCAACCGGGTTATATTCTTAATTCGCTTTTGGTTCCTTTATTAGGTGCAGCTACTAATCTTTTGGTTAATGGCGTTTCCGATGTTGAAACCATCGATAAAACTTGGATGGTCGCTACCGGAGCCCCTGTTGGTCCATTCGGTATATTAGACGTTGTGGGAATTACAACTGCCTATAACATCAATAAAATGGCTGCAGATAAAACTCACGACCCGATCAAAATCAAAACTGTTGAATTTTTGAAAGAGAATTTTATTGACAAAGGCAAACTAGGTGTTGCCACCGGAGAAGGTTTTTATAACTATCCGGATCCGGCTTATAAAAACAAAGATTTTCTAAAATAGTTTTTTAAGTGTCTCAAAAATAAACTTTTGAGACACTTTTTATTATTTTAATATCTGAGCAGCATGCTCTTTAGTTTTCACTTTTTCAATGACCTCTTCAATGATTCCGTTTTCATCTATAACAAATGTAGTTCGGTGGATGCCATCATATTCTTTTCCCATGAACTTTTTGGGTCCCCAAACTCCAAAGGCATTAATTACTTCATGATTTTCATCTGCTAATAGCGGAAAAGGTAAATTATTTTTTTCAATAAATTTGGTTTGCGCTTTTGCACTATCTGCACTTACTCCTAATAATTCGTAATTTTGAGCTTTAAAACGTTCAAAGTTATCTCTTAAATCACAAGCTTCTGCAGTACATCCGGGTGTACTTGCTTTGGGATAAAAGAAAACCACTAATTTTTTTCCTCTGTAATCTTCTAATTTATGTTCTTTTCCTTCTTGATCTAGTCCTTTAAAGTTGGGGGCTTTATCTCCCGCTTTTAATGTCACCATATTTTTGATTTTTTAGATTATTTTAATTATTTCGATTATGTTATCTTTGAATTTATAAAGTTACAAAAATGACAAAGAACGAAAAAGTAACATTTGTTATAAATACCTTAAATGAATTATTTCCGGAAGTTCCCATTCCACTCGACCATAAAGATCCTTATACTTTATTGATAGCCGTGCTGTTATCGGCTCAATGTACAGATGAACGCGTGAATAAAATTACTCCGTCACTCTTTGCTAAAGCTGATAATCCATATGATATGGTAAAAATGAGTGTAGAAGAAATTGCGGATATCATTCGTCCTTGCGGTTTAACACCCATGAAGTCAAAAGGGATTTATGGACTTTCAAAAATTTTAATTGACGAGCACCATGGAGAAGTTCCACAAAGTTTTGAAGCTTTAGAAAGACTACCTGCTGTGGGACATAAAACAGCAAGTGTTGTCATGAGTCAAGCTTTCAATGTTCCTGCTTTTCCGGTAGATACACACATTCATCGATTGTTGTATCGTTGGGGATTTTCAAACGGTAAAAGTGTAGAGCAAAGCGAGAAAGATGCTAAACGCATTTTCCCTGAAGAACTCTGGAACAAATTGCATTTACAGATTATTTACTACGCCCGCCAATATTCTCCGGCTCGCGGTTGGGATTTGGAAAAAGATATCATTACTAAAACCATTGGGAGAAAATCAGTTATCAATGATTATTATAAAAAGAAAACCTCGTGATATCACGAGGTTTTCTTTAATTAGCTATCGTTTCAAATTTTAGTTTCCCAACTTTTGTAATACTCAAAGCTTTTGAGTAATTCAATAAAAACGATATAGTTTCTTTTTTAGGTACCATTTTTTTTGATGCTAATTTTTCTTCTTTAATGTAAAGTTTTGCCATAAATAACAAGTTAGTATTTATGACTAGAACGTCAAAAAAAATATTTTAGTATTTTAGTTTGTTAAAACAATTTGATTTTTTTCAATTACTTTTCTCAAATTCATCAAAGCATAACGCATTCTTCCTAAAGCCGTATTAATACTAACCCCTGTTAAATCAGCGATTTCTTTAAAACTCATGTCTTGATAAATTCGCATAACCAATACTTCTTTTTGATCTTCCGGAAGTTCATCAATTAAGCGGCTCAAATCCATTTCTACTTGATCCAAAATAATTCTATGTTCAATATTTGGACTTTCGTCACTCATGAATGAAAAAATAGAGTATTCTTCAGTGTCTCGTTGCATTGGCATTTTCTTTGACTTACGAAAATGATCAATCACTAAATTATGAGCAATACGCATTACCCAAGGTAAAAATTTCCCTTCTTCGTTATACGTTTTTGTTTTCAACGTTCTTATAACCTTGATAAACGTATCCTGAAAAATATCATCACAAACATCTCGGTCCTGAATCTTAGAATAGATAAAACCATAAATTTTGGATTGGTGTCTTTCAATTAGTGTAGCCAGAGCTTGTTCGTCGCCGCCTACATAATTCTTCACTAAAATTGCATCAGAAAGTTCATGTGTAGCCATAAAAATACCTTTTAGTTTTACTTGTGGGTTAAAGATCTCTAAAAAAGTATTTTTTAACGTATAGGCTTATTTCTTTGAGTTTGATAGCCAAATGTACTAGTTTTTATTTCAAATAGCCAAATTATTTTCAAACTTTTTATCAAAAAATTTCATTTTTTTCAATTTTCAAGGAAATACCTCTAAAAAATCTAGTATAAACCTTTCAAAAGATGTATTCTTTCCTATTTTAATTTGATTGTATATTTCTCATTTTCAGTACTTAATTTCCAATCATCAGTTCTAAATGGAACAGCAGTAAATCCTTCTTGATTGAATAGATTGCATTCTGAAGCATCTCCCATCCAACCAAAACGTACTGCAACAACTTTATTTACTTCATCACAAGTTAAAACAACGGTATTGTCTATTATCTCAGCTTTTGCAAAATGAAAAACTTTATCTGATCCGGAAACTTCAAAACCCTTTATATAACCATATTTATCGGTTGTCATTAATCCCGAAGCTACATTGTCAAAAGTCAAAATTGCTTTTCCGTCTTTATTTTCAAATGATTTGAAGGTTGGTCCCGAAAAACTAACCGATTTCTGATTGTATGTATTATGTAAAGCTACAGTTGCTAAACGTTTTCCAACATCTTGTTTGTTGGTTGGGTGAATATCATACGGATTGGTAACCAAATCAGTCGTAACAATCATTCCAGTATTTTGAAGTTTTAAAGTATTGGTTTGCGCTTCTCTAATTTCAGCCCAAGCACAACCTTCATTACTATTTCCTTTGGTAACATAACTCGCCAATTGAACAAAATAAAACGGAAATTCGGAATTGAATTTTGAACGCCAATCTTCAATCAACAATGGAAATGCTTTTTTGTATTGATACGCTCTTGGTTCATTACTTTCTCCTTGATACCAAATGACACCTTTAAAAGCAAAAGGAATAAGCGGATTGATCATTGCATTGTAACACAACGACGGAAATTCGTTTTGGTTAACATTATCTAAAATAGATTCCACTTGAAATTTCCAAGAACCGCTCAAAGGAATTTCTTCTTTATCTGTTATAATTTTCAAAGCTTTACTATCACCATGCATTCCTCCGCCAGCACCAGTATCGGTAACTCTAACTGCAATTATATTGTCGCCAACGTTCAGAATTTCTGTTGGAATCATATAACTTCTTTTAGCGTCCCAACCGTTAGTTTTTCCGACTTTTACGCCATTTACATAGGTTTCGTCATTGTCATCAATTGCTGGAATCTCTAAAACTGCTGATTTTACTTTTTCCGTCAAGGTAAAATGTTTTCTAAGCCAAACCACGCCGTCAAAATTACCTAAAATTTGCTCTTCCCAAGGTTGCGGTTGGTTCAACGTTAACCATTGGCTATCCTCAAAATTCAAATCTTTGTAAAAAAGAACTTTATCTGTAGTAAATTTTGTTTTTTGAATGGCTTCTATTCTTTTTTTAGCCGCAACCATTTTACTTTCTAACAACGAATCGATATTTACTTTTGGCATTTGAGCAATCATTTCTTTGAATTCATCACTGCTTTCAAAACCTTCTCTACTAATCCAGGTTTCGATGTTGGTTCCGCCCCAAGTGGCATTAATTAACCCGATGGGGATATTTAATTTTTGCGTTAACTCTTTGGCATAAAAATAACCTACGGCAGTAAATTCGGCAACAGTATTAGGTGAACAAACTTGCCAAGTGGCATTTTTAAAACTCGAACTCGGAACCGAATTGATTTCGTTAGGAATATCAATATGACGAATCATCGGGAAATTTGCCTGCGCTATTTCATTTTTAGCATTATTCGATTGCTCGACTTTCCATTCCATATTGGATTGTCCTGAACAAAGCCAAACATCACCAACTAAAACATTGCTAATAGTGATTAAACTACTTCCTTGAACAGTCAAAACAAAAGGTCCGCCAGCCGTTTCATTATCTAAATAGAGTGTCCATTTACCATCTTTCCCAGTTTTTACTTTTTTAGTTTGATGATGAAACTTTACCGTAACTGTTTTGTTCGGTTTATCCAATCCCCAAACCGGAATTTTTGCATTGCGTTGTAACACCATATTATCCGAAAAAATGGAAGCTACAGAAGTTTGTGCTTGTGCTATTACTATTGAAAGCAATAAAACGATAAGGCTATATTTTAATTTCATTTATTCTACTAATTCAAAATTACTTTTTAATTGAATGTCTTCAGAAGATGAACCGATCATCAAATCAAATTCACCGGCTTCTGTGATATAATCGAGTTTATCATTATAAAAAGAAAGTTTACTTTTATCAATCGTAAATGTAATAGTTTTGGTTTCACCAACGACTAACTTCACTTTTTCGAAATCTTTTAATTCTTTTATTGGTCGCACTACGCAACCTACTTTATCACGAAGATATAATTGAACTACTTCTTCCCCTTCAAATTTTCCTGTATTGGTTAGTTTGAAAGTCACTTCAATAACTTCTGAACTTTTAATTTTTTGAGTGGACAATTTTAAATCTGAATATTGAAAAGTAGTATAACTCAATCCAAAACCAAATGGAAATTGAGGTGAATTTGGCAAATCAATATAAGCTGATTTATACATTTTATCTTCACCTATAGCCGGTCTTCCGGTATTGAAATGATTATAATAAATAGGAATTTGACCTTCAGTTCTAGGGAATGTCATCGGTAATTTTCCGGAAGGATTATAATCACCAAAAAGAACATCGGCAATAGCATTTCCGGCTTCTGAACCCAACCACCACGTATACACAATGGTAGGCATATTTTCTGCTGTCCAATTAAAAACTAACGGACGTCCGGCGTTGATAAGCACAACAATAGGTTTTCCCGTTTTTTGCAATTCTTTGATTAAATCTTCCTGAACTCCAGGTAATTGAATAGTACTTCTACTTTTGGCTTCGCCACTCATATTGAAAGCTTCACCAATACTTAAAATTACCACATCTGCTTTTTTTGCAACAGCAATAGCTTCTTTAAAACCCGATTTATCAGTACCTTCTACAGAACATCCTTTAGCATAAAGTAGCTTTGTATTTTTCCCTACTTTTCGTTCCAAACCTTCCCATTGCGAAACAATATACGTAGAATCAACATCTTTTAAATCGATAGACCAAAATCCATGATTGATTCGCTTAGGTTTCACCATTGGTCCAATAAACGCAATAGTTTTTGTTTCTTTAGAAAGCGGTAAAATATTTTTTTCATTCTTCAATAAAACAATACTTTTTGAAGCAACTGATCTGGCTGCTTTAGTATGTTCAAGATTAGTAAGAGCTGCTTTTTGACGCTCGGGATTTGAAAATTTATAGGGATCATCAAATAGGCCCAATTCAAATTTTTTATAAAGAATACGCCTAACTGCATCATCAATAACGTCTAATGAAACCTTATTTACCTTAACTAACTCGACTAAATTGTTACGATATGCATTACTTTCCATATCCATATCCGAACCTGCTGTTATAGCTTGTAAAGCAGCTTCCTTACTATCTTTAGAATATCCGTGAGCAATCATCTCACCTATAGAACCCCAATCGGAAACTACAAAACCTTTAAAGTTCCATTTTCCTTTTAAAATGTCTCTTTGCAAGTATGCATTTCCTGTAGCGGGAATTCCGTTTAAATCGTTGAATGAATTCATAAAAGTAGCTGCTCCGGAATCCAAAGCAGCTTTAAAAGGGGGCAAAAAGGTTTCCCAAAGCATTCTATAACTCATATCTACTGAATTATAATCTCTACCACCAACCGCTGCACCATAAGCAGCAAAATGTTTTACACATGCCATAACGGCATCAGTATCTCCTAATTTATTTCCTTGAAAACCTTTAACACGCGCATACGCTATTTTTGAACCTAAATAAGTATCTTCTCCTGCACCTTCCATTACCCTACCCCATCTCGGATCTCTACTGATATCGACCATCGGCGCAAATGTCCAGTGAATTCCTGAAGCAGAGGCTTCAACAGCAGCAACGCGCGCACTTAATTCAATAGCCTCTAAATCCCAACTCGCCGCTTCTGCTAAAGGAATAGGAAAAGTTGTTTTGTATCCATGAACTACATCTAAACCAAAAAGCAACGGAATTTTTAAGCGAGACTGCATCGCAAGTTCTTGAAATTGTCGGGTGTGAATAACACCCTTGACATTAAGCATAGAACCCAACTGTCCGTTTTTAATTTCGCTTTGCTTATTAGGGTTTATTGTAATCGGACCTGTTGCATCACTATCTCCGGAATATTGATTAAGCTGACCTATTTTTTCTTCAAGAGTCATCTTTTGCAATAATTCTTCTACTCTTCTATCAGTCTCATTTTGTTGAGAGAAAGTTGTAGAGAAACAGAACAGTAAAACAAAACTTAGGGCTATTTTTTTCATTTTAATGAATAATGGTTTGAATTGCTTTTGGTAAAATTATAATTTCTGTGGTCTTTGTTCCAACGCATAAAAGGTAATTTACTTGTTTGTCACTTTCGTTCATGACAACTGTTACCATTTTTCCGTCAGGATTTAAAAATGAAGTTGTTAACAAACCACTTCTACTTGCCGAACTACTAATACGTTTCGCTCCTTTCTTGATAAATTTAGAAAAATGACCAATAAAATAATATGAAGGCGTATAAATTAATTCTCCTGTCTGTAAATCGGCATGAACCGGCGCAAAACAGAAATTCTTTACGTGATTTGGACCACCATTTTCGTCTAATAAAATATTCCAATCGGTCCAACCCACAGTTCCGTTATTAAAATCGTTAATCATTGATTTTCCGTAACGTTCTCCGTTCGCCCATAATTGGTATTTAGAAGCATCAAATTTTTCTACACAACCTTCTGTAAAGAATATGCTTTTATCAGGATACATTTCGTTTACGATACCCACATTCTCATACATTTGCTTTCCTCCACTCCAATCTTCGTACCAATGAAATCCAATTCCCCAAACATATTTACTCGCTTCTTTGTCTTCTAAAACAGTACCCGCTCTTTGTGTAATTAAATCTCTATTGTGATCCCAAACAGTAATTTTTTTATCTCCAAAACCAGCTTTTTTAAGCGTTGGTCCCAAATAATTTTTCAAGAAATCTCGTTCTTCTTCGGCTGTATAAATACACGATTCCCAGATTTGAGTTGCCATAGGTTCGTTTTGAACGGTTAATCCCCAAACCGACAAACCTTCTTTTTGAAGTGCATCAATATATTTCACATAATAATTAGCCCAAGATTGATAGTATTGAGGCAATAACTTTCCGCCTCGTAACATATTATTACTGTCTTTCATAAATGCCGGTGGCGACCATGGACTAATAAAAAACGAAGCTTTGGAACCGATTAAATTCATTGCTTTTTTAAGCATTGGGATTTTGAATCTCTTATCAACAGAAATATCAAAAGAATTCAAGTCTTTGTCGCCCTCTTGAATGTACGTATAACTTGCCGAACTAAAATCGCAGCTATTCATATTCGTTCTAAGAACAGAATATCCAATACCATCTTTTTCACTGAAATATGCATTTAAAAACTCTTGTTGCTTTTCCGGTGAAAGTTTAGCAAATACTTCTGCTGAAGCGTCAGTTATAGCTCCTCCAATTCCTAAAAATGTTTGAAACTCTTTATTTGGATTAACAAAAATACACGTTTGCGTTTCCAAAGGTTGTTTTACTTCTTTAACTGTAAATTGATTATTCGATTTCGATAATCTTAGATTAGTTCCGTTTGCAGAAGTATACACTTCTATTGTATTTTGGTTACTTGTATTAGTCTCTTTTGATGAAGAACAACCTAACATCACTAAAGCACTAAAAAGTAAAATCATTATTTTATTCATGATCTTATTTTGTTAAAAAGCATAAGTTGCAACAGTGGCTCCATCAAGAGATGTTGTAACCCATTTTCCGTTTATTTTTATATTAAATTTTTCCGTTGTAGCACTTTCATTTACAACAATTATAACTGTTTTTCCAGCCGGTGTTTTAAATGCTACATTAGGTAAATTTGGTAACTGATTTGAAGCTATTCGTACTGAATTCATCGGAACAAATTTTGAAGCTTGCGCAATAATATAATAGCCTACATTTCTTTTATAAGTCTCACTATTTTCAATAGTTAATGCGCCTTTACATTGTGTACAACCACCAGGTGTGTGTGGCTCAAAATTGCTATCATTCGCTACATTCCATTCCAAAGCCGTTTTACTCCAATTAAGCATAGATCCGATGATAACATTTTTAGTATGCCAAATTAAATCACCTGAAAAGGTACCTTCAGAACCTGTCCATTGCTCGGTGAAGTACAAATTTTTATTAGGATGAGCATTGTGAACGACGCTTAAAGCCGAAATATCGCCTTCGTAAAGATGAAAAGCAGAACCGTCTACAAAAGGATTCGCTATTGGATCATTTAAAACTTCCAATGGATATTCCGGTTTGTTACAATTGTGATCGTAAGCAATAATCTTTGTTTTGATTTTAGCATTTCTGAAGGCTGGCCCCAAATGATTCTTGATAAAATCGGTTTGTTCGGT
Source organism: Flavobacterium sp. U410 (assembly GCF_053570605.1). Classification (NCBI taxonomy): domain Bacteria; kingdom Pseudomonadati; phylum Bacteroidota; class Flavobacteriia; order Flavobacteriales; family Flavobacteriaceae; genus Flavobacterium; species Flavobacterium sp. U410. The sequence continues at coordinate 21,203 of NZ_JBSEFI010000009.1, read as the reverse complement.
AGCCGACATGCTTAAACTTGGATTATTACCGGGATGCAAAGGTTCGTTTTGAGGCGTAATAGCATCAATAGTAATTCCTTTCAATTGCATTTGTTGAATGTACTTTACAAAATACTGCGCATAAACACCGTAATATTTAGGTTGCAATTTTCCTCCAATACTGCTATTGTTGTCTTTCATCCAAATGGGTGGCGACCAAGGTGTAGCTATAATTTTTATGTTCGGATTTATTGCTAAAACCTCTTGTAGCATTTTGATTAAAGCTGAATTGGCTTCCAAACTAAATTTTGACAATGTTACATCCGTTTCACCAACAGGAACATCATCATACGAGAAAACAGTTCCATCTAAATCAGATGCACCAATACTCAATCTCAAATAACTTATCGCAATGGAATTAACTGAATTCCCAAAAAGTTCTTGTAGCAATTGTTTTCTCTTTTCAGGCACTAATTGATTGATCACCTCAACACTACCGCCTGTTAAAGTATATCCAAAACCATCAATAGTTTGATAGGTTTCGGAAGGATCTATTTCAATACTTGGATAAGCATTATCGTTTGTATTAAATATTAAGTTTGATTCTTGTTTTTGTAGTTTTACCGATTCGTCTGCTTTTGTAATCCAAACTTCGACATTATTTTTCTTTTTAGAAACTGCCGATTGTCCGGAACACGATACAATTAAACTTGTTAGTAAACCACAAGAAAACAATATTATATTTTTAATCATTTTTTCGTAATTAAATCAATGTAAATAGGTTATTTACCTGAAATTTTTCTTTCTTTTTCCTTTAGACTGAAACTCTCTTAGAGCTTCATAATACATATAAAATCTCAACTAAATTAATTAGTTAGATTTTTACACGTCATAGTTTTCAAAATTTGTTCTAAAAATGCTTCTTTATCAGATGAGAAGCCTATTATAAAATCCATTGATAAGAACTATAATTTATTTAAAAATAGTCCTTATCAAATGGATTAGAATTAAAAATCTTAATATCCAGGATTTTGTGTCAATAACGAATTAGCATCTAACTTGTCTTGAGGAATTGGCCACAAAAGTCTATTTTGATTAATATTTGATGCTGTAGATAAAACAACACCATTACCATCTTTTTGTTGCGAAAGTATTTCAACTGCTTTACCCATTCTTTTCAAATCGAACCAGCGATCACCTTCAAAAGCTAACTCCATTAACCTTTCATCAAGAATTTTGTAAATAGCATCTGACTGATCTGTAGCGCTAATTGTAGCAATACCAGCTCTTGTTCTTACTTGGTTTACTAAAGCCATTGCTTCGGGAACATCTCCTAAAGTCGCTAAAGCTTCTGCTTTTAATAACAAAATATCAGATAAACGAGCAAGATAAAAATTTTGATTGCCATCAGTATCTCTCATTTTATAAGCAAAAGGATAATTTGTTGATGACCAATATGTATCTGCCCAACCTACATTTGCAGTAGTTATAGTTGAGGCTTTTCTTTGAGTATCTCCATTATCTGTAAAAGCTTTAACTAAAGTATGTGAAGGCGCATTGAATTTTTTCCAGTCAGTTCCTAAAAACATAAATGTATTCCAAGCACCTATTGGGCTACTCCATCCGTCTCCATTAACTTCCCATATAGATTCCTCATTTCCTTCGTGATCACTATCAAAAAGATGATCATAAGTTGGTAAAAGTGAATAACCTCCTGCGATAACTTCATCACAATATTGAACAGTTTTTGTCCAATCAGGATTTGGCATTGTAGCATATACTTTCGCTAAAAGTGCTTTAGCTCCCATTTTGTTTGCTTTAAATTTAAAAGAACCATCAGGAGCATTATCGATAGCCACTAAACAGTCAGCAATAATTTGATCATAAACTTCTGCAACAGGCTTTCTTGCCGGGAATAAAGCATCAAATACTTCATCAAAATTCTCACTTGAAACTGAAAAAACAGCTTCAGTTGCTATTGGACAATCTCCCCATAACTGTACCGCATGAAAATGATTTAAAGCTCTAATCAACGAAGCTTCTCCAATCATTTCATTTCTACGCGTTTCACTTAAATCGGAGGCTTGGTCTACATAATTAATGATAATATTACAAGTATTTATATTATTATAAATATCATTCCAATCTCCTTTCATTTGAGAATTAGTCGATAACATTTGATAAGCTTCATATTGAAAAATAGCTGGATTATCCGCTCCAATATAAGCATTATCAGATTGTCCGTCTCCTGCTAATAAAAAGTCTAATTGCCAATAGCCAGAACCAAAAGTCCCATAAACTGCATTCATTCTCGCTTCAGCAGCAGCAGCATCTTCTATTATAATTCCACCATTATTAGTATATGTTTCTTCTGTTGTTGGTTCTGTATCTAAATAATCTGAACATGAGGATAAAAACAACACCATAAGTATAGCTGATGTTTTTAAATAATTTCTAACTGATTTCATAATTATATAGTATTTTATTATTAAAAGTTTGCTTTAAGTCCAAAGATGAATGTTTTAACTTGTGGATAAGTACCTAAATCGATTCCTTGACCAAGTCCTGATGAATTATTAAACGCACCTACTTCCGGATCAAAGCCTTTGTAGTTTGTAATAGTATATAAATTTTGTGCTGTTACATACAATTTTACAGAATTCAGTTTTAAACTCTCTAATTTGAATTGGTACCCTAACGTCACTGATTTCAATCTAACATAAGATCCGTCTTCAACATACCTATCCGAAACGTGTAAAGCATTAGGATCGTTAGCTCTTGGTACATCTGTAATCTGTCCCGGAGTTGTCCATCTGTTTAATACTTCTGTAGATTGATTGTTATAATTTGTCATTAATGTTAAATCCATTCTTGAAGCATTATAAATATCGTTCCCTTGAGAACCTGTAATTAAAGCATCTAATGAAAATCCTTTATAGCTGAAATTATTACTGAATCCAAAAGTAAAATCAGGGTTTGGGTTTCCAATAATGGTTCTATCTTCAGGAGAGATTTGCCCATCTCCGTTAACATCTTGATACATTAATGAACCAGTAGCCGGATCTACACCATCTACTTTATAACCATAAAAACTTCCTACCGGGTTTCCTTCTGTTAATAAAATTACACTCTCTCCAACAGAATTTAAAGTATTAAAAGGTATTTTTTTTAATAATCCAAGTTCTACTACTTCATTTTTATTAAATGAAATATTAAAGTTAGTATTCCATGTAAAGTCACCTGTTAAATTTCTTGTGTTTAAGCTCAACTCCAAACCTTTATTTTCAATTTCCCCTGCATTATAGTAATAATCATTCAATTGAGTTGAAAATTGAATTACTTGTAACAAATCTTTGGTATTTTTCTTATATATATCTGCTGATAATTTAACTCTGTTGCTGAATAATCCTAAATCTACTCCAAAATTTATATCGGTAACCGTTTCCCATTTCAAATCTGGGTTTGCAGTTTGAGAAGTTTCTGTTTCTCCTGTATTAAGATCTGTATATGTTAAATCTAAATGGGAATACGCTGGTATTCCAGATAAATTACCTGTTTTACCCCAACCTGCTCTCAATTTCAACTCGCTAATAGAGTTGATATTTTTGAAGAATTCTTCATTTGAAACTACCCAAGCGGCAGAAATACCCGGGAAGAATCCCCATTTATTACCTGGCGCTAATTGAGAAGCTCCACTTTCTCTAAACACTCCATTAAAAATATATTTATCTTTATACGAATACGTTACTCTACCAAAATATGACAAACTTCTTATTTGTGTTTCTCTGTATTCATAAAATTGATTTTCTGCTACATTAATATCGTAACTTCTTAGGCTAATATCAAAACCAGTTCCTGAATTATTATCATAAGAATATTTATTATTTTGCATTGACATACCCGCTAAAAATTTTAAATCTGAATTTTCAAATTTTAATGAATAGTTTAACGTATTCTCAAAGTTTAAATTAGCATAATTTGTAATTGTATTACTTCCTCTACCTTTTACTGTATCTGGATTATCCTCTCCATTTCTTCCCCAAACGTTAGTATAAGAATCTACAAATTGAACATTGTCTGATCTTGTTAAATCAAAAGATAACATAGGTTTCCACATTAAATTAGGTAAGATGTTTACATCAAAACTAATGCTACTCAAATATCTGTTAACTGCTGTTTCATTTTGTCTGGCTAATAAAGAAACTGGATTTTCCCATCCTGATTGATACGGATTTATGGCATATTGCCCGTCTTTATAACCATCTCTATATGATCCGTCAGGATTTGTATCTCTGATATTTAATTGAGAACCCCAAATAGGTAAAAATGAAGGTGTAACCAAAGCACTCATTACAGCACCTCCTTGTCCTACACTGTTATTATCACTAATATAAGATCCATCTGATTGAATTACATTCATACTCACATCTGATTTTAACCATGATGTTAAATTAGCATTCAAATTTACTTTTCCTGAAAATCTTTTGTAGTAAGAAGGACTGATGATACCATCTGTAGTTTGATATCCTAAAGCACTGTAATACTTCAATTTATCAGTACCACCGGCATACGAAAAATTATAATTTTGGTCTACACCTGTTCTCAAAATTTCGTCTTGCCAATTGGTATTAATTCCAGCATATTTAGGATCATTTGCAGTAGTTAAATAACTTGGATTAATTTCTCCTAATAATGTTTTGTAATCTGATTGATTTAAAACATCTACATTACTTACAGCTTTAGAAAAACCGATGTATGAACTGAATTGGAAATCTTTTGTATTAGCTTTTCCTTTTTTAGTAGTGATGATTACAACACCTGTAGAACCGTTTACACCATAAATTGCTGTAGCAGTAGCATCTTTTAAAATTGCCATATCTACGATATCTTCAGTATTTAAACCTGAAATATCTTTGGTTTGGATTCCGTCTACAACATACAAAGGTTCGTTTCCAGAGAAAATAGAACTAATACCCCTAATTCTAATATCGAAACTAGCTCCCGGTTTACCTGAAGTTTGAACCACATTAACCCCTGTCGCATTTCCTTGTAAAGCTTGCGCCACATTTACAATTGGACGGTTTTCAAATGCATCTGATTTAATTGTAGAAATGGCATTTGTTAAGTTTTTACTTTTTTGAGTTCCGTATCCTACATTAACAATAACTTCTTGTAATTGTCCTACATCTTCAAGTAATGTAATCAATAGCGGTCCATTGGTGATTTGAACTTCACTTGTTTGGTATCCAACATACGAAACAACTAATTGTTTAGCATCATTTGGAACTGATAATGTAAAGTCTCCATCAAAATTTGTAATTGTAGCTGACTTAGTATCCTTTACTAGTACATTAGCTCCTGCTAATGGTATTCCATCTGCTAAAACTTTTCCAGAAACAATTTTCTGTGCTTGTACAGATGAAATGAAAACTAAGAAAATAGAAATAAAGAAAATATTATCCTTAAATCTTTCTAAAAGCGGTTTAAAAATCATAATTAATACGTTTTATTTATTCATTTTTTACAAGAACATTTTGTGCCTTGTTAACGAGATGTTAAATTATTTACTAATCTCTTTACTCAATCTTAATTGACCTCAACAAAAAATATACATCTGTAAAAAAATATGCTTTTTTTTCATGAATTATAAAAATAAGCCTTGAATTATAAGAAAAATGGAAAAGTAAAAAATAGTAAAAAGGGAAACGTTTTTAATTACGAAAAGGTTGTTGTTGTGGTAATGTTGAGGTAAATTATTTAAAAATGTATAGTTAAACGCTCAAAATATAATCTACAAGTCCGTTATCATGTACCAAATTCAGCTTTTTACGCAAACGATATCGTTTTATTTCAACACTTCGTATCGAAATGTTAAGCATAGGTGCAATCTCTTTTGAACTTAAATTTAACCTTAAATAGGCACATAATTTCAAATCGCTCGGTGTTAAATTAGGATGTAATAATTTTATCCTCTTTAAAAAATCTTTATCTACATTGTCAAAAGATTCTTTAAAGGTATTCCAAGAATCGTCTTTATTAATATTCTTTGAAATGGTAGAAATGACCGATTTTAGATTTTTGTTATCATTTTCTTCTGCCGACTTTTTCAAATCTTCTTTTATGATTGATAACAATTCGTCTTTCTTAATCAAGCTCATATTGGTTACTGCTAATTCTTTATTTTTAGCATCAACATCTTGAGCCAATTGTTCGTTCTTTAACTTTATCATTTGTTGCTCACTTTCTAATGCGGCTATTTCTAACAATAAATTATTTTCTTCTATCAGTTTCTGTTCTTTCTTTCTATAATAGTCATGATATGCTTTGTTAACATAATAAGCTAAAATAATTAAGATGATTATATAAATAGTCAAAGCTAAATACGTTGCATACCACGGTCTTTTGATTTCAAATTGATACTCAATGGTATTTACTGTTGGTGTATTGGCTACTTTAGCCTTTACTCTAAATGTATATGTTCCCGGTGATAAATTTTTAAAACTAGCCGTTGATTTATCACTCCAATTACTCCATTCTTCTTGAAATCCTTCCAATTGATATTGATACTTAACATCGATAAATCTGTCATATTGAGGCACAGAATAATTGAACACAATATTATTTTCGGAATTATGTAATGAAGCTTTCCTTTCTAAAGAAATGTATTTAGATTCTTTTTCCAGTTTATTTACAGCAATAGAGTTTAGTAATATTTCATGATTTTTAACTTTAAATTCGGAAAGGTTGATAACAAAATAGCCATCCGTTTTACCAATTAAATATTCACTGTTTCCTATTTGGGCTATATTTTCAAAACCCGCCATAGGATTAGTTATCGTAACAGGTATTGAAATTTTATGTTTTCTAAGTTGTGAATCAAAATTTCCGGAAGTAACATAATAAATGGCGTTTTTAGTAAAAACCCACATTTTGTTTGACTTATCTACGCTGACTTTTCCAGAAGTATAACCGCCTTCTGTTAGTATTTGACTTAAAAATTCATTTTTCTCAAATTGATTTGTTTTTGAATTTAATTGGTAAAAACCTTCTTTACCTACAAAATAGATTATTCCATTGTATTTTACCAATCCGATGTTTTTCCCTTTTTGGGGAGATGGCAGAATGGTAAACTGAGTAACTTTAGAAATATTTTTATCTAATTCAACTTTTAGTAACCCTTTATATTCGTGGCCAACGTAAACAATATTGTTATTGGCTATTTCAAAATAGCGAGATGAAATATCAAAACCTTTAATCTTGTTCTTAAAATGCCATCCGTCATTTATCTTTTCTAAAACCGATAAACCATTATAATTCCCTTGAACTAAAATATTTTTATGATTGGGATGAATATTAAACTCCCATGTACCTGATTCATTGTAAATTAATTGGGCTTTATCTTCCGCAACGGTAAAAGTTCCTAAATCGTGACCGCAGAACAATTGGCCATCATATTCAAATAAAGTCCAAACTTGTCCTTTTGTTCCACTGATAAAATGATAGCGGCTATTTTCATCCTCATTTCTATAAAACAAACCTTGATTGGTTCCCAAATAAATTTTGCCTTTGTATTTTACCGAAGCGTAAACCGTACCTAGTGAACCGTCTTCGTCTTTATATTTCCTAATGGGCGATTGTAAGTTTACACAATCAATTCCATTATCTAATCCTAACCATAAGTTATGATTCGAATCTTCTTTAATAGAAAGTATAGTATTATTGCTTATGCCGGTGGTTTGGGTAATGTGATTCTCTATTTTCCCTTTGGCATCTAAAATGTAAATTCCGTTAGAAATGGTTCCCAAGGCAAATCCGCCATGCGATAATTTTTGCGCACTAAAAACCGTATTTTTTTCAATTTCTTCCTCTGAAACAAAATGATATTTCGATAATACATTTTTTTCTAATTTGAATATTCCTGCGCGCTCCGTTTGAAGTAAAATTCCATCGTTATCTTTAAAAATTTCAACAATTCTATTATTAGTAATTCTTGAATCATCAGAAATTAAAACCGGTTTCCCGTTGACAATTTCATACAAACCCTCACCAACAGCTTGAAAAAAAATGGAATTTTCTACATTATAACATTTAAACAAATAGGAATGATGATCTATAAAATCAAAACTTCCATCCTTAGAATTGTATACATAAATCCTATTAAACGATTGAAATAAAACCCAATGATCTACAGCAACAATATTCCAAAAATGCTCATCTTCAATTAACTTTTTCTCAATATTTTTACTAATTGATGTATAGTGCAATAATCCGTTAGCTTGTCTTTTCCAAAATCCAAACTCCATGTAACAACCTGTATAAATCCTATCTTCAACCACCTTTACAGATCGAATATTAGTTTCATTGGGCGATGGATATAAATTCCAATTGGATCCGTTAAATTCTAATAACCCTTCATTATTAGCAAAGTAGATAAAATTATTTTTGTCTTCAGAAATCATCCAATTTTGATTTCCTGCATTATATAAACTGGAAGGATATTTTACAATGGGCGGAAGTTCTTGAGCATTAACAGAAATGCTTAAAAAAAGAAATACTATATGGAAGATATATTTCATAAAAATATTCATGTGGTTTCAAGTAATTAGCTTGTAAAAATATTGTTTCGAAATCAATTGTTCAAATTTAATTCATCTTTGAATTGTGCTGGTTGTCTTTTTATAAATGATTATATTTGCAAATCTTACGAAAAACTATGAACACAACCGACTTTTCTAAATTAGAACCTAAAAAAAATATCCTGATTAAAGGAGCTCAACTACATAACTTAAAGAACTTGGATGTTGCCATTCCAAGAAATAAATTAGTAGTAATCACTGGATTATCGGGTTCTGGTAAATCGAGTTTAGCTTTTGATACCTTATATGCCGAAGGACAACGCCGTTATGTGGAAAGTTTATCGAGTTATGCCCGACAATTCTTAGGTCGTTTAGACAAACCAAAAGTAGAATACATCAAAGGAATTGCCCCGGCTATTGCTATTGAACAAAAAGTAAATACCACAAATGCCCGTTCTACCGTAGGAACTTCAACCGAAATTTACGATTATCTTAAACTTCTATACGCCCGAATCGGTAAAACCTTCTCTCCTATTTCCGGACAAGAAGTTAAAAAAAATAGTGTAACCGATGTTATTGAAGCGGTAAAAACGTTTGAACCCAATTCTAAATGGTTGTTGTTAGCACCACTTTTGGTGGAAAACGGAAGAACACTTGAAGATAAATTAAACGTACTACTTCAGCAAGGTTTTGCACGTATTTTAGTAGATGGCGAAACCGTTCGTTTAGACGAAATAGTTCTGGATATTGCCCGAGCTGAAAAAGCAAAAAAAATTGAAATTATTGTTGATCGTATCGTAGTTAAAGACGACGAAGAATTTTTCAATCGTTTAGCCGATGCTGTTCAAACTGCTTTTTATGAAGGTAAAGGCGAATGTTTTTTACAAGAATTAAATGCAGACCAACGCTTTTCTTTCAGTAATAATTTTGAACTTGATGGCATAACATTCTTAGAACCTAACATTCATTTATTTAGCTTTAATAATCCGTATGGAGCTTGTCCAAAATGTGAAGGTTACGGAAATATTATTGGAATTGATGAAGAATTAGTTATTCCGAATACAGCACTTTCGGTATATGAGAATGCCATTTTTCCTTGGCGTGGCGAAAGCATGAGTTGGTATCGTGACCAATTGGTTAATAGTGCTTACAAATTTGATTTTCCCATTCACAAACCTTATTTTGAACTTACTGACGAACAAAAAGCGTTGATTTGGAACGGAAACCAATATTTTACAGGTTTAAATGATTTCTTTACCGAATTGGAAGAGAAAAATTATAAAATTCAAAACCGTGTCCTTTTATCGCGTTATCGTGGAAAAACAAAATGTACAACTTGTCAAGGAAAAAGACTTCGCCCGGAAGCTAATTATGTAAAAGTGGGCGGAAAAACTATTTCTGATTTGGTCGATTTACCAATTGTTAAGTTGATTCCATTTTTCCATTCGTTAGAATTATCAGAATATGATGCCAAAGTAGCCAAACGTCTGCTTATCGAAATCAACAATCGATTGGCTTTCCTTTCTGATGTTGGTTTGAGTTATTTAACCTTAAACCGAAACTCCGCTACACTTTCCGGGGGTGAATCGCAACGCATTAATTTGGCAACCTCATTAGGAAGTAGTTTAGTGGGTTCTATGTATATTTTGGACGAACCGAGTATTGGTCTACATCCGAAAGACACTGAACGATTGATTACCGTTTTGAAAAATCTTCGCAATTTAGGAAATACGGTAATTGTGGTAGAACACGACGAAGACATCATGAAAGCAGCCGATATGATTATTGATATTGGTCCGGAAGCAGGAACACACGGCGGAGAATTGGTAGCACAAGGAACCTATGACGAAATTTTAAAAGCCAATTCACTTACTGCTAAATATTTGAATGGTGAAGAAGAAATTGAAGTTCCCAAAAAACGCCGCAAATTCAAACATCATATTGATATTATTGGCGCACGCGAAAACAATTTAAAGAATCAAGATTTCATGTTTCCGTTAGATTGTTTAACTGTAATTACAGGAGTTTCGGGAAGTGGAAAAAGTACTTTGGTAAAAAAAATATTATTTCCGGCCATTCAAAAACAATTAGATGGTGTTGGTGAAAAAGCGGGACAATTTTCGGAATTAAAAGGAAGTTTTGCGAATATTAAACATATTGAATATGTAGACCAAAATCCTATCGGAAGAAGTTCACGTTCCAATCCGGTGACGTATATTAAAGCGTATGATGATATTCGCGATTTGTTTTCGAAACAAGCGGTTTCAAAATTGCGTGGTTACCAACCGAAACATTTCTCTTTTAATGTTGATGGCGGTCGTTGCGAAACTTGTAAAGGTGATGGTGAAGTGACTATCGAAATGCAATTTATGGCCGATGTTCATTTAGAATGTGAAACTTGTAACGGAAAACGCTTCAAAAAAGAGATTTTAGAAGTTACTTTCGAAGGAAAAAATATTGACGATATTTTAAAAATGACGATTGATGATGCGGTTGAATTCTTTTCTAAGCACAATCAGACTAAAATCACTCAAAAATTACAACCACTACAAGATGTTGGTTTAGGTTATGTGCAATTAGGACAATCGTCTTCTACATTATCTGGCGGTGAAGCACAACGTATTAAACTGGCTTCGTTTTTAGTAAAAGGAACGATAAAAGACAAGGCGTTGTTTGTTTTTGACGAACCTACAACGGGATTGCATTTTCACGATATTAAAAAACTATTAGCTTCATTTGATGCGCTAATTGAAAAAGGACATTCCATAATTGTGATCGAACATAATTTAGATTTAATCAAATGTGCCGATTATATTTTAGATATTGGTCCGGAAGGTGGTGAAAATGGCGGAAAACTTGTTGCTTTTGGTACACCGGAAGAAATTGTGAAAAACAAGGATTCAGTTACCGGAATTTATTTAGCTGAGAAATTGAGTTGATTTGTCATTCCGAATTTATTTCGGAATCTCACATACTAGATGGTATCATTCTTTCACAAATTATTTTACAGATAAAAATGATTGAAATAAAGAATTTCGAAAAGCATATAAATAACATCAAAAAGAAAGATTGGGATTCTTTATTTGATTTATTACCTGAATTAAAATCAATAGATAAATTTGGAGAATTAATTGAACCTAAAAAACAAAAAGACGGTTCTTATTCTTTTCCATATTGGAGTTCGATAAAAATAGTTGACCAAACAATTGACAAAATTGAAGAATTAGATTTAATGCCAATTTTTAATTGGATGAAATGGAAGGAAGGAATTGAAATTTTATCAAATAAAGATTTTGATTATTCGTCATTAGACAAAATAACTTTGTGTAAACTTCTTACTTGCATTGTCCGATTAGAAAGATTTAATGATGGAAATATTGTTCGCAACTTTAATAATAAGGTTGTACAGAAAATACTTGAAAGCTTACAGGAAAAAATTAAAAATTCAGATTCTGTAACAAATAATCAAAATCTCATATTTAGAGTTTTAAAGTTTTTTAAAAATAACAAATGAACATCAAACTACTTGCCATAGGAAAAACCGACAACAAGAACTTGCAATCGTTGATTGATGAGTATACCAAACGTTTAGGTTTCTATATTAAATTTGATTTGGAAATTATTCCCGATATTAAAAATGTGAAAAACTTAAGTGAAGCCCAACAAAAAGAAAAAGAAGGCGAATTGATTTTATCTAAACTCACACCAACCGATCATTTAATTCTATTAGATGAAAACGGAAAGGAATTTTCGAGCGTTGGCTTCTCAGAGTTTTTACAAAAGAAAATGAATGCCGGAACCAAAACTTTAGTTTTTGTCATTGGTGGTCCGTATGGTTTTAGCGAAACCGTTTATAAAACAGCACAAGGCAAAGTTTCTTTATCACAAATGACATTTTCGCACCAAATGGTTCGTCTTTTTATCATAGAACAAATGTATCGTGGCTTTACAATTTTACGAAACGAACCGTATCATCATCAGTAAAACGGTATTTTTTCTTTTAAAAATTTATTCATTTCGTAAAACTGCCTCATTGAAAAAATTTTCTTGAAACTTTATTTTTGTTATTGTTAAAATTTACAATATATTTAACCAAAATTATTACCAATCACTAATTTAATTTTTACCTCAAAATTTATGAAAAATTTAATTACTATTCTAGTTTTGTTTATCGGTTGTATGTCTTTCGGTCAGATAAAGGTAATTGAAACTACCCCTATCATTAGATTAGGTGCTATCGGTCAAAACGATATGTACATTCAAGCTGAAGGTGACAAATACACTTTCTTCTACAAGAACATTGAGAAAGAAGAAGAAATCACAACTCGTTCTTTCATGTTCCGTGATTTAAACAATGATATTCAAAAACTAGAAGACATTATCTTGTCAGGATTTTCAGCTGACCCTTTGTTAGACATTAAATTAGAATTACCTAACGATTACATTTGGTTACACTATTCTAAAAACTTAGATAGAACTTATGTTCAATTTATGTGTAGAGCAAAAGACGGAAGTACTTCTGGTGTTTCTAAGTCATTTAACTTAGAGCAAATCGTTAAAATGTTTGATAAAAAATTGAAAAAATAATTCCATATTCTTTCTATAAAACATAAAAAAATGTCCCGCTTAAAACGGGACATTTTTTTATACTTACAATTTACAACCACAATCGGGTAATTTTTTTTCATCATAAATGAATTCGTAAGAAGACAATTGAATAGTTTCTGACGTTAATTGCCATGCTAATATTTTATCCTGAATATATTGGTCAAATGTCAAATATTTACTGAAGTTCAAGTGAATAATGGTTGTTTTGCCATCGCTCATAAAATCAGCAAAATCTTTTACAAAAGCTACAAATTCATCGCGACTAATTTCACTTCCGTCAATCGTAATTTGATCTTCTTTATTGAAGTTAATCGTCAAATTATTGTACGATTGATACAAATTAGCGTGATCTTTAATGTAAAATTTCGAGAAATCTTTATCGTAAAAATACTGAACATCGGTAAACGGTAAAAAAGCTAAATTTTGCCCAATACTATCCGCATACGAATATACATTTATGGCATCTTCTTTTTTGTGTACACTATTTTTCTTTTTGGCTTGCAATTCCATTACTTCCGGAATTACCACATGTAAAGGCAAACGTTTATCAACATTGAAAACCCAATTTGTCGTGCTTATCGTATTTTTTCGGTTTACTTCGGCAATTGTATCGTTTGCCTCTGCTCTAAAAAATAAATAAACCGGAGAATGGTCGTAAATATCTTTTTGAACCGATACATTAGTTTTGGGCAATTGCACATCTTCCTGCTTACAAGAAAACAAACTTAACGTAGTTCCTAAAATTATATATTTTTTCATCCTTATATTTTTAATTTTTTATTAAAAAGTAACACAAAATATCTCGCTAAGATTTTTAAACCTAAAGTATTATTTTCCCTTTTAACTTTTCAACTAAAGCAACACATTCTACTGCTTCTTTTACATCGTGAACTCTTAAAATTTGAACTCCTTTTTGCAAAGCAATTGTATTCAAAACAGTGGTTCCGTTTAAAGCTTCCTGCGGATTGGTTTCCAGTAACTTATAAATCATTGATTTTCTGGAAATCCCAATAAGCATTGGCAAACCAAAAACAGACAAGAAATCAACCTTACTTAATAATTCATAATTTTGATCCAATGTTTTAGCAAAACCAAATCCGGGATCTAAAATAAGATCATTAATTCCTAAAGCTCTAGCTGCATTCACTCGTTCCGAAAAATAATAGGTAACTTCTTTAGTTATATCTTCGTATTGAGCCAATGATTGCATGGTATTTGGATCTCCTTTCATGTGCATCATAATATAAGGCACTTGAAGTTCTGCAACGGTTTCCAACATTTTTTCGTTCAAAAAACCAGCAGCAATATCATTAATCAAAGCAGCACCATGTTCCACAGAACGTTTAGCTACTTGAGCTCTAAAAGTATCAATGGAAAGTAAGGCTTCCGGAAATTGCTTCAAAATCATTTCGACAATCGGTAAAATTCTGTTGATTTCTTCTTCTTCCGAAACAAATTCCGCTCCTTGTTTAGATGAATAGGCACCTAAATCAATAAACGTTGCGCCTTCGGCAAGCATTTTTTCGGTCTGATTTAAAAAATCGATACCCGTTTTGTATTTTCCGCCATCGTAAAAAGAATTGGGCGTAATATTCAAAATTCCCATCACTTTGGGTTGGGTCAAATCAATTAAATTGCCTTTACAGTTGATTGTCATAAAGCTAGTCAACAATTATAATTAAGACTCGAAAAATATTGAGAACCTATTAAAATGCAATTTCAATTTACAATTCTTTCTCTTTTCTTCTTAATTAATTACTTTTGGAAATTAAACGAAACAAATATACATCAATAATGGCCAACACGTCACAACAATACGATAAAATAGTAACTATTTGCCGAGATTTATTCAGTAAAAAAGCTAAAGATTATGGAACGGCTTGGCGCATTCTTCGCTTGCCATCGTTAACCGATCAAATCTTTATCAAAGCGCAACGCATCAGAAGTTTACAAGAAAATGAAGTGCGTAAGATTGACGAAGACGAAACGGCAGAATTCATTGGCATCATCAATTATTGTATTATGGCTTTGATTCAAATCGACAAAGGTATTGCCACGCAACCCGATTTGAATGCGGAAGAAGCTATTGAATTGTACGACGAAAAAATTAGTCTGACTAAAAAATTAATGGAAGATAAAAATCATGATTATGGCGAAGCTTGGCGCGATATGCGAGTGAGCAGCTTAACCGATTTGATACTTCAAAAATTACTTCGTGTCAAACAAATTGAAGATAACAAAGGAAAAACTCTTGTTTCTGAAGGTATTGACGCTAATTATCAAGACATGATCAATTATTCTGTTTTTGCTTTAATTCACTTAGGAAAAGCGGAATAATTCCCGATTAACAAGTGCTTAACATTTCATTGACAGCTTTTTTAAAGCGAATGAGCTAATTTTAGAAAAAAAATTAAAAATGCGAAACATTATTACACAAATCGTCCGAATTTTAGTCGGTGTTCTCTTTATCATTTCCGGATTAATCAAACTAAATGACCCTATAGGTTTTTCATTTAAATTAGAAGAATATTTCAATGCAAATGTATTGAATATGGAGTTTTTAATTCCGTATGCTTTATTAATCGCTTGTTTTGTGGTTATTTTTGAAGTCGTTCTTGGCGTAATGCTTTTAGTAGGGTTTAAAACCAAATTCACCGTGTGGAGTTTACTTGCTATGATTGTATTTTTCACATTCCTTACCTTCTACTCTGCTTATTTTAATAAAGTAACCGATTGTGGTTGTTTTGGAGACGCTTTAAAGTTAACACCTTGGCAATCTTTTACTAAAGACGTCGTTTTATTGGTTTTCATTTTAATTTTATTTTTTAACCAACAATACATTAAGCCTGTTTTGGGGAAAGTAGCACTAAACTATTCTGTTTTTGTTGCTTATTCCATTTGTTTATTTATCGCTTATTATGTTTTACAACATTTACCAATTATAGATTTTAGAGCCTATAAAGTAGGAACCAATATCCAAAAAGCAATGGAAATTCCGGAAGGCGCTCCAAGAAGTGAATACGAAATGGTGTTCGTCTATAACGTAAACGGTGTGGAAACTGAAATTAGTTATAACGATGTCATGGCCAATAAAATTCCGGAAGGTGCTGAATTTGTTGACCGAAAAGACAAATTAATTAAAGAAGGTTACATTCCGCCAGTACACGATTTCACTATTGAAAAAGACGGAAACGATTATACTGAAAGCGTTTTAGAAGAACCGAAAGTAATTATGTTAATTTCTTATGATTTGAAAAAATCGAAGGAAAAAGGCATGAAAAAGTTGGAAGAATTTTATCAAAAAGCAACTGAAAAAGGTTATTTAGTTATCGGCATGACTTCTTCAGGAACTGAAATTATAGACGAATACAAAAAGAAATACGGCTTAACTTTTGACTATTATTTCTGTGATGCTACTACTTTAAAAACAATCGAGCGCGCTAATCCAAGTATCGTAGTTTTAGAAAAAGGAACAATTGTTGAAAAGAAACATTTCAACGATATCGATAAAGTAGTGTTAAAATAAATGAACAAAATACGGTTCGCTTAAAGAATTGACTAATTTTGGGTTAACCCAATAAAACTAAAAAAACATGAAAAAGATACTTGTCTTATTTATAGCTGTTTTTGCCTTACTTTCTTGTGAAGCACAAAACAAAACCGAGTTTGAAAAAGAAGCACTTGAAAACAAAATGATTTCTAAAGAAAATGAGAGTATCACCTTCAAAGAAATTATAGATCAATACAAAGGAAAAACAGTTTTTATTGATGTTTGGGCTTCTTGGTGTCCTGATTGTGTAAAAGGAATGCCAAAAGTGAAAGCATTACAAGAAAAACATCCGGAACTAGTGTATTTATTCATTTCTATGGATAAAACCCATGAAGCTTGGCTAAAAGGCATTGAAAAATACGAGGTAAAAGGCGAGCATTATATGGTAACTGACGGTATGAAAGGAGTTTTTGGAAAATCAATTGCCTTAGATTGGATTCCGCGTTACTTAATTGTTGATGCAACAGGAAAAATTGCTTTGTTTAAAGTGATTGAAGCCGATGATGCTAAAATCGAAGAAACATTAAAAAAGTTACAAAAATAAACTGATACTAAACCAAAATCAAGAATATGAGAAAAAACATCGTAGCAGGAAACTGGAAAATGCACAAAAACCACACAGAAACTCTTGCTTTATTAGAAGATATCATTGCTCAAAAACAAGAAACCGCTACAGAAATTGTTGTGGCACCAACGTTTGTTAATTTAAAAGCTGCGGTTGATCAAGTAACCGGAAAAAATATTACGGTTGCCGCTCAAAACATGCACCAAGCGGAAGGTGGCGCTTTTACCGGAGAAATTGCTGCAAGTATGTTGACTGATATTGGCGTTCAAACTGTAATTTTAGGACATAGTGAGCGTCGCGCTTATTTCCACGAAACAGATGCTTTATTAGCTAGCAAAGTAGATACCGCTTTAAAACACGAAATGCGCGTTATTTTTTGTTTTGGAGAAGAACTAAAAGATCGTCAAAAAAACAATCACTTTAATATTGTAGAATACCAATTGCGTGATGCCCTTTTTCACTTAAAGAAAGAAGATTGGAAATCTATTATTTTAGCTTACGAACCGGTTTGGGCTATTGGAACAGGAGAAACAGCTTCTCCGGAACAAGCTCAAGAAATGCACCAATTCATTCGCGAGTTAATTGCTAAAGTATACGGAACTGAAGTTGCTGATAATGTTTCTATCTTATATGGAGGAAGTGTTAAACCTGATAATGCTAAAGAAATTTTCTCAAAACCAGATGTTGATGGTGGTTTAATTGGAGGTGCATCATTAAAAGCCGCTGATTTTTTGGCTATTGTTAATGCGTTCTAATTTTTGAAAACATATATATAACAAAAAAGTCCCGAAATTCGGGACTTTTTTGTTATTCATTCATAGAGATTAAAAACTCTTCGTTATTTTGTGTCTTCTTGAATCGGTCAAAGATAAAGTCCATTGCCTCTACCGGATTCATGTCGGCTAAATACTTACGCATAATCCACATTCTTTGAATCGTATTTTCGTCCAATAACAAATCATCACGACGCGTACTTGACGAAACCAAATCAATAGCAGGGAAAATTCGCTTATTCGAAATTCTTCTATCCAACTGTAATTCCATGTTACCTGTTCCTTTGAACTCTTCAAAAATTACTTCGTCCATTTTTGAACCTGTTTCAGTAAGAGCGGTTGCAATAATACTTAATGAACCACCATTTTCAACATTACGAGCAGCTCCAAAGAAACGTTTTGGCTTTTGTAACGCATTGGCATCCACACCACCACTCAATACTTTTCCTGAAGCCGGTTGAACCGTATTATAAGCTCTTGCTAAACGTGTAATCGAATCTAATAAAATCACCACATCATGTCCGCATTCTACCAAACGTTTTGCTTTTTCTAAAACAATATTGGCAATTTTTACGTGCTCTTGCGGTTCTCTATCAAAAGTCGAAGCTACCACTTCAGCCTTAACACTACGTTGCATATCCGTTACCTCTTCCGGTCTTTCGTCAATCAAAAGTACAATCATGTAAACCTCCGGATGATTCGCTGCAATAGCATTCGCCACATCTTTCAACAACATGGTTTTACCAGTTTTAGGCTGCGCAACAATCATTCCACGTTGTCCTTTACCAATTGGTGAAAACAAATCGATAATACGTGTTGAAATTGTGCTACCACGCTCTGCTAATTTAAATTTTTCTTTAGGGAAAACTGGCGTTAAATGCTCAAATGAAATTCTATCGCGAACCACTTGCGGATCGTGGCCATTGATTTTTAATACTTTTACCAAAGGGAAATATTTTTCGCCTTCTTTTGGTGGTCTTACCACTCCTTTTACAGTATCACCCGTTTTTAGACCAAATAATCTAATTTGAGATTGAGATAAATAAATATCATCCGGAGAAGAAAGATAATTATAGTCAGATGAACGAAGGAAACCATATCCATCAGGCATCATTTCTAAAACACCTTCACTTTCTATAATTCCATCAAACTCATAATCAGGTTCTCTATAATTAGGTTGCTTGTTATTTCCTGTGCTCTTCTCGTGAGTTTGCGGAACATTAGCAGCATTACTCTTTTTATAACTCGGATGATTCGGGTTATTTTCATTCGCCTTTTGATTAGGCAATTTCAAAGGTGCGTTTGAAACAGCTTCTTCAGTTTTCACCTCTTCCTTTACAGGATCGGATTCTTTAGCGACTTCTGTTGCTCTAACAATTCTTGTTTTATTAGGAT
Organism: Flavobacterium sp. U410; assembly: GCF_053570605.1. Classification (NCBI taxonomy): domain Bacteria; kingdom Pseudomonadati; phylum Bacteroidota; class Flavobacteriia; order Flavobacteriales; family Flavobacteriaceae; genus Flavobacterium; species Flavobacterium sp. U410. Next base: position 1,757 of record NZ_JBSEFI010000009.1, on the reverse strand, counting down.
TATTCTTAGCCCGCTCCTTCTTAATATCATTAACAGTTTTAGCCATTGGAACCGTAACTTTTTCAACTATCGGTGCGCTTTCAGCTTCTACGGTTTCTTTTACACTTTTTTCAACAGGAGTAGTTTCCTTTGCAATTCTAGTCCTTTTAGGCTTAGCTACAGGTTGCTCCCTTGTTGCCTTATTGTCTGTATCTGCTTTAACCGTTTCAGGATTAGCAGCTTGAAAATCTAATATTTGATAAATTAACTCGTCTTTTTTTAATGTACGGTACTTTTTAATATTAGTAACTTTAGCAATTTCTTGCAAATCAGAGAGTTTCATCTCTTTTAACACTTCAATATCAAACATGAATATCTAAATGATTATTTTTTATACGATTAGTTTCGAATAACGATGAGAAAAAATAGTTGGTGTACAAATCGTAGAATGAAGTACTTACGATTTTATACTGCAATAATACAAATAAAAATGCAGAAAACAATAGCTTTTTATAAAAAGAAACTATATTTTTGCAGGTATAATAAAGGAAATGATACAAAGAGTTCAAACACTATATATGGGAATTTGCCTTATTTTATCAGGCGTGTTACCGTTTTTTGTTTCTTTATGGACTGATGCGAATGGTATAACAACCTTTGCAAAGGATTCTAATCTTTATTTAGGCTTTTTTGCTATTATCTCTATATTAGTAATTATTAGCATATTTAATTATAAAAAAAGACAACTACAATTTGTTTTAAACAGATTGAATATAATATTAAACTTTATATTACTAGGATTTTTTGTATACCGAACGCTAAGTTTATCCGGAGAAACCGAAATTTCTGAGAAGGGTATTGGGATTTTTCTTCCTACCATTTCTATCGTTTTACTTGTTTTGGCAAACAGAGCAATTAAAAAGGACGAAGATCTTGTAAAATCAGTGGATCGTTTACGATAAACCTAACATCTTAGTTTATTAGTGCGTTAAAAAGTCTAACCTTCAGTTAGGCTTTTTTGTTTTAACCAAATCCAACTTCTTCAAATAAACCAATTATTTTAATTTAAATAAGAAGCACACATTCAGTCTTTCAGAACACTTATAGTCCCGCTGTCCGCTAAATTTCTGCAAAAGCATTTGCGAAGATACCGCTTCCATCGGGGCTATTATTCAAGTATATATTTCTAAAACATTATATATTTACTAATATAAATATAATGTCTAAAAAGTTAGACGAGGAAAGTCGTTTAAATTATTGCAGAGCTAGGCTAGATATAATTAACCGAATATATAATTATTTATAATATTTTTTTCCTTTTCACAATTGAGATCAGCAATAATAATATATACAAACTGAACATGTAATAACTTATAAATTCGCTTAATAATTTCTAAAACAAAATAATAATATCCCTATTATATTTTCCTTTATTCACATTTTTAAGTTTAATTTTCTTTCATTTATCTAAAAATAATTCACCTTATGTACTTAAAAATCTTTTAAAAGTAAGAATAAACCATATATATTCTTCAAGAAATGAAAAGACAATTAAAAGAGTCTAATAACGAAAGATATAAATACTCCACTCCAATGCATAGAATGATGCACAACACTTCTATGGGAAGAATAAGCAGCCCACGTTTAGTATTCCAAAAGATTTGTAGTCCCGCTGTGTGCACTACAGGGTAGTTCACTTCCATCGGGGCTATATTTTGAGGTAGTTGTCTTTCAAAACATGTTTTCAAAACCGGTATAAAACAAAAAACCCTATCCGT
>NZ_JBSEFI010000008.1:0-121921 GCF_053570605.1 Flavobacterium sp. U410 | reverse complement strand
CCGTTTTACAATCGTATTCTCAAAAATGGGTGCTTTGCGCTATAACTATACTATAATAATAGTCCCCTGTTTATTCTTGCTAAATATGATTATTTATAAAAAACACCCGTTCTGCCCCGATCGAAGCGGTATATCCCCTTCGCAAAAACCGGTATTTAGCACTCAGAGGAACAAATTCTACTTATATATACTCTATATCTGATGCCAAAAAAAGAAAACTAATCGAAGCGAATGGCCGAAACCGGAGAAATTTTTGTAATGATATAAGAAGGAACAATCAAAACTAGTAGGCAAACTGCAATGGTTCCTATATTAAGTAAGGTAATATGCAAGAGGTTGATGTCGACAGGCGCCACACTTACATAATAACTTGCAGGATTAAGCGTGATAATTTTGAAATACTGTTGGGCAAACAATAGCAACAGCGCAATAACATTCCCCCAAAGTAGTCCTTTTATAATAAGGTGTGCCGCATTATATAAAAACACTTTGCGTATACTCCAGTTATTTGAACCAAGCGCTTTAAGAATTCCGATCATTTGAGTACGTTCCAGAATTAAAACCAACAATGCTACCATCATATTAATAGTAGCCACAACTATCATAACTATTAAAATTACGATGATATTAAAATCGAAAAGTTTTAACCATTCAAATGTACTATAGTATTTTTCGGCAATAGTTTCACTATCGTAAGTAGGCGGAATAGCCTTGTAAATTTCTTTTCCTTTAACATCGATTTGGTTAAAGTCGTCGATAAAAACTTCAAAAGCCCCTACTTCATCTGCCTTCCATTTGTTTATTTTTTGAACATGTTTGATGTCGCCAATTATATAATTAGCATCGAATTCCTGAAAACCGGAATTAAATATTCCGACAATTTTGAAACTTCTCAAATTATATCCTTTACCACCTTCTTTAATAAAATAAGTTCGGGCTACATCACCAAGCTTCAGATTTAATCGGTTAGCAAGATATTCTGAAATTAAAATATCATCTGTTAACTTATCGGCTATTATCGGCAGTTTGCCTTGTACCAAGTATTCTTGAACATTATTCCAATCGTAATCTTCACCTACTCCTTTAAAAACGATTCCTTCAACCGTTTCTTCGGTTCGAATCAATCCTGTTTTATTGGCCACGGCCTGAATATGAGTCACTCCTTGAACTTGGGTAAATTTGGGATAGAAATCTTGCTTGGTTGAAATAGGCCTAGTATCACCTTGCGATTGGTTATCATCGAAGTTTGAAATAATTATATGACCGTTGAATGCCGAAACTTTTTCGCGAATTTTCTTCTGCAATCCCACGCCTGTTGCTACGGCAATAATCATCATAATGATACCAATAGCAATAGCGGTTATCGCAATTTTAATAATTGGAGAAGAAACACTACTTTTATAGCTCTTATCTTGAGTAAGGCGTTTGGCAATAAAATATTCTAAATTCAACTTGTTATGATTCCGAAATTAATATTCAAAAATACATTTTTATTCTTGCTTTTGGCTATTTTTTCTTGTGGAAATTCTATTCAACTAAATCCAAAGTCAAAAGACGAAAGTCAAAAGGCAACAACTATTAAGAAGGAAGAAGGAGGGGTTCTCGACTCCGCTCGAACTGACAAAAATAATTTTGTTTCAGAGAAACTTATAATTGGAGCGGATAATTCGGAAAAATATCTACCATTGCTGAAAAATAAAAGAATTGGAGTAGTAACTAATCAAACGGGGATTTTATCAAACGGAACACATTTGGTCGATTTTTTATTAGAACAAAAAATAAATGTTGCTCAAATTTTTGCTCCCGAACATGGTTTTAGAGGAACTGCAGATGCCGGCGAACATGTTGCCAACGGAAAAGACAGCAAAACCGGATTACCTATTATTTCGCTTTACGGAAATAATAAAAAACCGAAACCGGAACAAATTAAAGATTTAGACATTATTGTTTTTGACATCCAAGATGTGGGTGCACGATTTTACACGTATATTTCAACACTACATTATGTTATGGAAGCTTGCGCAGAAGCCGGAATTCCTGTAATGGTTTTGGATAGACCTAATCCAAACGGAACTATTGTCGATGGCCCAATTTTAGAACCGGAATTCAGAAGTTTTGTAGGTATGCATGAAATTCCTGTTTTACATGGAATGACTATTGGTGAATATGCTCAAATGATTAATGGTGAAAAATGGCTTGAAAAAGAAATTCAATGCAAATTGACGGTAATTCCTTGTGAAAATTACCATCGAAAAATGGAATATAGTCTACCTGTAAAACCATCTCCTAATTTACCAAATGACCAATCTATTAATTTATATGCTAGTTTGTGCTTTTTTGAAGGAACCAATGTAAGCGTTGGTCGCGGAACTAACAAACAGTTCCAAATTTACGGTTCACCTTATTTACCGAAAGGCAACTTCAGTTTTATTCCGAAACCCAATGAAGGAGCCAAAGACCCATTATATAATGGTAAAGAATGTTTTGGTCAAGATTTATCGAAAATTGAAAAAGTGAATCGTTTAGAATTGAAATGGTTGATTAAAGCTTACAACGAAACCAGTGATAAATCGAAATTTTTCAATTCGTTTTTTACCAAATTAGCCGGAACTAAAAAACTACAACAACAAATTGAAAACGGAATTTCAGAAAAAGGCATTAGAGATTCTTGGAAAAATGATTTGGAAAAGTTCAAAACAATGCGCAAAAAGTATTTGATTTACGAATAATAGATAATAGAGTAAAGATGAAAGAAAATAGATTTTCTTAACTTAAATTTTAGATTCGTACAGGAATTGAAGATTAAACGTAGTCAATATCAAAAATGATATCTAAATTATTTGTAACTACAACTTCTCGACTCCGCTCGAAGTGACGCTTACAAAGGTAGTTTTTTCTTCATTTCTTCTACAATATTGTAGGCTGCCGGACAAATTGCTACATTTTTCAAAGTTAGATTTGAAATTTGATAGAACTTATTTCTATCAGTATGCGGAAATTCACGACAAGCCTTCGGGCGCACATCATAAATAAAACACTTGTTATCACTGTCCAGAAAAGTACACGGCACACTTTGCAAAACATAATCTTTGTCTTCATCAATACGAAGATATTGCTCAATAAATTGTTGTGGTTTTAAACGCAAATGTTTAGCAATACGTTCAATATCAGCTGAAGTAAAAAGCGGTCCGGTGGTTTTGCAACAATTAGCACATTCTAAGCAATCCGTTTTTTCGAATTCCGCTTCATGTAAATCTTGCATTATGTAATCTAAATTCTTAGGCGGCTTCTTTTTTAACTTATCAAAATACTTTTTGTTCTCGTTATGCTTATCTTTGGCAAGTTTTGCGATTTCGTTTAAATTAGGTTTTAACATCTTTTGCAATTTCTACTGCAAAGTTACAATTTTGATTAACGAATTAAGAACAAAGAATTTCGAATTTTGAACATAAAACGATGAAAGATTTATTCGGGAAAGCCATTTTAGATTTCCAAACCAACAATAATCCGGAAGATTTAATCACAGAAACTTCTATTAGCGAAGCCGATGAAATGAGTGTTGCTTATTTGTTTCGCGATTTTAACGAAATGCCAAAAATGGAGCAAAAAGCACTGCAATTAGCAAAAGGCAAAGTTTTAGATGTGGGTTGCGGTGCCGGAAGTCACAGTTTGTATTTACAAAACGAACGAAATTTAGATGTTACTTCTATTGATATTTCGGCGAATGCTATTGAAGCTTGTCAACTTCGAGGTTTGAAAAAAGCAATGGTTCAAGATGTAATGAAATTAGATTTAGATTCTGATCTACATCAGAATGGCAAATATGACACTATTTTATTATTGATGAATGGTGCCGGAATGTGTGGAAAGCTGAAAAACATTTCGAAGTTTCTGTTAAAACTGAAATCACTTTTAAATGAAGGCGGTCAAATTTTATTAGATTCTTCCGATATCATTTATATGTTTGACGAAGATGAAGATGGTGGCAAATGGATTCCGACTGATGTAGATTATTATGGTGAAGTTGTTTTTGACATTAGCTATAAAAGCGAAAAAGAAGATCCTTTTGACTGGATGTATATCGATTATAATACGTTACAAAATGCAGCTCACGCCAATGGTTTAAAATGTAACCTTGTTTTAGAAGGTGAACATTTTGATTATTTGGCAAAACTGTCATAAAATAAAAGATCCCGATTGCTCGGGATCTTTTTTATGCATTTAAATTACAAAATTATTGCATGTATTTCATCATTAAACCTTGAATTTCCATCCCTATGTTTTGTTGGATTTCCATTGATTTTTCAGTTAATATCGATGCTTTCTCTTGTATTTTTTTCCCAACAGGAGATTCATAGAATTTAAGCATTGCTTTGATATCGTCGTGAGTATACACCTCCATATAGTTCTTAGCTTGTTGATCTGCTACTTTTACTAAAATAGCATCGAACTCTTTAGTAAATTCTGCTTGTTTATCAGCTGGAATCATGCTCACCACTTGTTTTTTTGCTGCCTCCATAGAAGCATTTACTCCAGAAACTTTCATCATTTCTAAAACATCTTTCTTGAATGCGTCTTGAGCAAATGTTACTGCACTCGATAATACTAGGAAAGCAACTAAAACTATTTTTTTCATTTTTTTATAATTTATATTTTCACAAATATATACAAAAAGTAAAAAAAACATTATGGTATATTCAAATATTTATGCGTTTGCAACGAAATGCGCCATTTCGGATTTTTCATTACATAATCAATAATCTGTGGTGTCATTTCTTCTTTTTTGCTCCATTCGGGTTGCAAAAACAAAATTGCTTTTGGATTTACTTTAGCGGCTTGTTCTTCAGCAAACTGAAAATCGTGTTTGTTGTGAATAATCACCTTTAATTCATGTGCATAATCGTAAGCATCCTGAACCGGTAATTTTGTTTTTTTGGGCGACAAACAAAACCAATCCCAATCGCCGGAAACCGGATACGCTCCAGAAGTTTCAATATGAACGCGTAATCCTTGTGCTTTCAACTTAGAAGTGAGCACGCGCATGTCCCAAATTAGAGGTTCACCACCGGTAACCACTACTGTTTCAGCATATTGTTTTGCATTAGCTACTATTGTATCCGTTGCTGTTGGCGGGTGTAAATCGGCATTCCAGCTCTCTTTCACATCACACCAGTGACATCCAACATCGCACCCACCTACTCTAATGAAATAAGCTGCTGTTCCTGTGTGGTATCCTTCGCCTTGAATGGTGTAAAATTCTTCCATTAGCGGAAGCATTTCTCCTTTATCAACTGCCAATTGCATTTCTTTACTTAGCATTCTTCTTTTTTTAAAACAGATTGAAGATAAAAAATCCCAACTTTCGTTGGGACTTTTCATTATATAATTAGCATTGCGTCTCCATAAGAGTAAAAACGATATTTTTCTTTTATCGCTTCTTCATACGCTTTTTTCATTAAGTCATGTCCACAAAAAGCCGAAATCATCATTAATAAAGTCGATTTTGGAGTATGAAAATTAGTAACCATAGCATCTGCAATACTAAAATCGTAAGGTGGATAAATAAATTTATTGGTCCAACCTACATATGGATTTAAAGTTTTCATTGAAGAAACCGAACTTTCCATAGCGCGCATAGAAGTTGTTCCAATACAACATACTTTGCTTTTTTTAGCTTTTGCTTGGTTCACAATATCACACGCTTCTTGAGTAATTACCATTTCCTCCGAATCCATTTTGTGCTTTGATAAATCTTCCACTTCAACCGGATTGAAAGTACCTAAACCTACGTGTAAAGTTACTTCAGCAAAATTGATTCCTTTAATTTCTAAACGTTTCATTAAATGTTTAGAAAAGTGTAAACCGGCAGTTGGAGCAGCTACTGCACCTTCTTCTTTTGCGTAGATAGTTTGGTAACGATCTGCATCTTCAGGAGTTACTTCACGATTGATATATTTAGGGATCGGAGTTTCTCCTAAATCAACTAATTTTTGACGAAATTCTTCATACGAACCATCGTATAAGAAACGTAATGTTCTACCTCTTGACGTAGTGTTGTCGATAACTTCAGCTACTAATGAATCGTCATCGCCGAAGTATAATTTATTTCCAATTCTAATTTTACGAGCAGGATCTACTAAAACATCCCATAAACGTTGTTCTGCATTTAATTCTCTTAATAAGAAAACTTCAATACGAGCACCTGTTTTCTCTTTATTTCCATATAAACGAGCTGGGAAAACTTTAGTATTATTCAATACCATTACATCTCCGTCGTCAAAATAATCGATGATATCTTTGAACATTTTGTGCTCAATTTGTCCTGTTTTACGGTGTACTACCATTAAACGAGATTCATCTCTATTTTCTGCTGGAAACTCAGCTAATAATTCAGCAGGCAGATTAAAATTAAAATTAGATAACTTCATTTTTTCAGATTAAATGTTTAAGATTTAAAAGTTTAAAAATATTTTCAAGCTTTTAAAACAAGGGTGCAAATATACAATCTGCAAATAGGGGTTGTCAAGTAAATTGAGATTTATTTTTTACAAACCACATTTTACCCAACAACCCCAAAGGTTTATTTGAAAAAAAAATTACTTTTTAATGATACCTTTTGTATTTACCGCATTGTTTTCATCTTCAATTCTTACCATGTAAATTCCTGCTGATAAATTTGACAAGTTGATTTGAGATTGATTTGACACTAATACTTTTTGCCCTTGTAAGTTATACACTTCTACAGATTTAATTGCATTTACTGTATTAATACTCAATATATCTTGAACCGGATTTGGATACAAAGCAACTTCTAAATTGTTTTGATTGAAATCTGAAGTTGATAAAGTGTTGTTATTGTATAAGTTGGTGATTTCTGTTTGTGTTAATGGATAATTATATATTTTTAAATCATCTACAGAACCATTAAAAGAATTCATATCTCCAAAACTACTTCCTAAATAGAAATAATCTGCATCATAAGCTGTGAATAAATTAAATGGTGAGGTACCCACTAAAACTCCATTTTTATACATTCTTACATTTACTCCATCATAAGTATATGCTAAATGCATCCATGTTGCTAAAGGATTCGTTACTGTAGCTTGAAAACCATTGCTAAAACAATAAAAATCTAAAGAATTGTTTTGAACCACTCCAATAAATGCTAAATCGGTCAAGATCCCACCATAACTGAATGCATAATTCCAAGTTGCATTAGCATTGTTTACCCACAATGAAACTGTTCTCGTTGAACCATCAATTGGCAAACCAGGAATAGCTGTTGCAGTTCCATTATTATTTAAATTTAAAGCACTTGTTGGATTACCATTTCTATCTGCTACAAATGAACTTGAAACATTTGAAGGAAAAGCATTATTCCCGGAAAAATCAGTATATACATTATCAAAACTATATTCGGCAATAGTTTGTTTTGAACCTGTCGTAAAACTGTCTACTGCACTTGATGTGGTACCATCAGCGTTTGTCACTTCCACTTTATAGTAATATGTAGTGTTTTCTGCTAATCCATTGATGATAGCTCCATAATTAGCACCTGGAGATATGGCTATGGTATTTACTTGATTGTTTAAATTTCCAGAAGTGAGACCGTATTTTACTACTACATTTGAAATAGCAGAACCATTTCCATTTACATAGGCGTATAGCGTAGCATTAATAGCTGCAGGCTTTTCAGAGATTGTATTAATTATTGGCAAATTAGGAACACCCAATGAATTATAGTTATATAAATTCGAAACTTCTGTTGAAGATAAGGCATAATTACAAATTTTCAAATCATCAACTGAACCATTGAATGTAAATGAATAACCTATTAAACCTCCCAAATAAAAATTAGTTTGATTTACTGTGTTCCAATCGGTTTTGACTGCACTAGTTATCAAAACTCCATCTAGATAAATGGACGCTAAGTCTGTTATTGAATCAAACGTAACAACTAAATGTTTCCAAGTATTTAATGGAATACTTGTAGCGCTCGTTAAATCATTTGCCCATGCAAAATTGTTAATTATAGAAGGAGTTAATGCAATACCATAAGCTTGATTATCATTTGGTGAACCATAACTAAACAAAAAGTTATTGGTGACATATCCATTCATTTTAACCCAAATAGATACTGAACGAGAAGCATTACCAATTGGTAAGTTAGCTATCGATGCCACTGAAACTGCACTATTTAATTGTAAAGCACTATTTGGATTACCGTTTCTATCTGTTGTAAAAGATGTACCTGCATTTGAACTAAAAGGTGTGTTTCCAAGCAAATTATTGTATGTATTATTAAAATTATATTCTGCAATTACTTCAGGAACTAGTTGAACGGCAGAAAAATTATCAAAATACACATAAGTATTGTTTGCTGCACTAGCTCTGTTCACTTGCATTCTAAATTTAACCGTAGCACCACTAGGAATAACTCCAGCTGAAATTGTTGCATTAACTGGAATACATGTTGAAAAATCAGAATAAACAGATGCAATTTGAGTCCATGTACCTGATCCATTTATTTCGTAGTAAAGATACTTATATCCAAAAAATGATCCAATTTCTTTACTTGCATAAAAAGAAATATTAATTGCTTGACCATTTGAAACATAACTAGAAGTATATATGCTAGTAGCAGCATTAACATAATAATTTGCTCTCACAGATTGAGTACCACCGCAACTTCTAGTAGACGTTACAACACCATCGGTTAAATCTGTAGTCCAACCAGCAGGAATTGTTCCAGACTCAAACCCTTCCTGAACATTAAATTGAGCATTTATCACACCGCAAAACAGTACGAATAAAAAAGAAAATAATTTTGTTTTCATAATTGTCTCATTAAAAATTTTGGTAAAATTAGTAGTCGGATTCATCATAAAATAAGTGAGTTAACCAAACCGCATTTTGAGTTTACGAAAACAAAAACAAAATATAAAACACTTCTTCCTTAACTGAAAATCGAATTTCATTAACTGAATATTTACTATATTCAATATATACTTACATTTGAAGAAAATCTGAAGTTGAAATATTTCTATAGCATATTCTTATTATTTGCTACCCAAATTCTTTTGGGACAAAATCCGTATTTCAACACCATAGATAAATCGCAAGGATTGTTAACCAATAGTGTTTACGACATTTTTCAGGATAAAGATAACTTTATGTGGTTTGCCACTGAAAAAGGTCTGTGCCAATTTAACGGTTACACATTTCAATATTTCAGCACAAGTGATATGACTTCTAAAGCTGGTTCTTGTATTCAACAAGATTCTTTTGGGAGAGTTTGGTACGAGAACTTTGATGGTTATTTATATTATGTAGAAAACAACCAATTGAAAAAGTTGAACCAAAACAAATCCATTGGTTACTTTAAATATGGTATTATTAAAAACCAATTGTATATCATTAATGAAAATGTGATTGATGTTTACGATTTGAAAACATTGTTATTAAAAAAAGAAATAAAACTCAACACAAAAGATTCAGAATACATTTTTTTTACTGACGAAACGATTTATGTTTTTGCTCATCAGTTGATAATTATTAAAAATGATGTAATTCAGAAAAAAGTCGAATTCCCAGAAGGTTTCCTAGAAAATTTCAACTCCATTTTGGTTGAAAAAACTAAAAACGGATTATTAATTGGTTCCAAATTTTCAAACTATTGTTACCTTTTCTCTAACAACCAATTCGCTAGAAAAGAATTAAATCTAGAAAATACAATTGTTCAAAATTTAAGTTGGTGCAACAACAAAAATTGGCTTTGCACTACAACTGGAATCATAGAAATGGATTGCGAATTAGGTACAAAACGTCAATTTTTCAACGGAACAAATATTTCTTATATCTACAAAACCAAAAACAACAACTACTGGATTTCTACTTTAACCGAAGGTTTATTTTATATTGAAGATTTTGATACGCAATTAATTAGCTCTCAAGAAAGTTTAACTTCTTTGTGTTTTAAAAACGACCAATTGGTTATTGGAACCAAAAATGATAAAATTCTCGCTTTAGAAAAAAATCAGTTTAAAACTATTTTTACAGGAAAAGACAACCACCAAATGGGGCAAGTTTTTCATGATAAAATCTCTAACCAATTGTATTTTACTTCTTCCAAGTTTGGTGTTTTAAATTCGGAACTAAAACTAACCAAAGAATTACCAATTGCAATTAAAAGTGTTTGCGCTGTCGATCATAAATATATCGCTTTTGCCGCCAGTAGTTCTTCAGGTTTAATCAAAACTAATGACAACAGTAAAAGCGATTGGGATTTTGTTTACGAAGCTTTTATTCAATTAAAAAGCCATAATTATAACAATATTGTCACCAATGCTAAAGGAAAATCTACAGCTTACGACAGCATTCATAAAACGATTTATTTTGCAACCAATAACGGTTTGTTTTATATTAATCAAAACGGTTTACTTTCCGAATTAAAACATAAAAACACTTCGTTAAACATTACCAAACTATCTTATGCAAAAGGAAAAATTTATGCTTGTAATGGAGATTTGAATTTATTCCAAATTGAAAACAATTCCATTTCAGAAATTAATTTCCCGGCAACCATTCAAAAAGAAAATGTAGAAAGAACCATTCTTAAAAACGGATTACTTTTTATCATAACCAATAAATACATTTTTGAGTACGATTTGCTCACTAAAAAGCTAAAGCAAATTATTCACATTAATAGCAATATTGAAGTGAATGATATAATCTTGAAAAACAACAGCTATTTCATTTCGACCAATAGAGGTTTAATCATCAAAAAACAAGAAGTTTACAATCGTTCCAATCCTATTTTTAGTATTGAAAACATAAAAATAAATAATCAAGTTGTAACAAAATTGAAATTGAATGATTTAGCTTATAACGAAAACAACATTCATATCAATTATCGTTTTTTATCGCCAACGCCTTTTGAAGAGCACGAATTGTTATATAGAATCAACGAATCGCAATGGCAAAAAGCGGATATTTTAAATCCGGAATTGGTTTTAAACTCGTTAAACCATGGAAGTTATACGATTGAGTTTGTACTAAATTCCGATTTTAAAAACACAACGAAAATTCATTTCACAATCAATCGTCCGTTTTGGTTGCAATTTCCGTTTATTTTTGGTGCATCCGTTTTCCTTTTGGCGTTTATATATTGGTTATATCGCATGAATATCAAAAAAATCGAAAAGCGCAATCAATTGATTTTAGACAAAATCAACTTGGAAAAAAATGTAAACCAATCGAAGTTGAAAGCTATCAAATCGCAAATGAATCCGCATTTCTTTTACAATGCTTTGAATACGTTACAATCGTTCATTTTATCGAATGAAAAGCGTTTGGCTATTGATTATTTATCCAAATTTTCAAACCTAACGCGAACGATTTTAGAAATGACGGAAAAAGATTTTATTTCTATTTCCGAAGAAGTTAAAACGCTTCAACTCTATTTGGATATTGAAAAAGGTCGTTTTGATGAAGATTTTAGTTACGAAATTCAAGTTGAAAAAAACATTGATCAAGAAAGCATCAAAATTCCAACTATGTTGTTGCAACCTTATGTTGAAAATGCTGTAAAACACGGATTGCTTCACAAACAAGGCGATAAAAAAGTTACGATTTCGTTCGAAATACAGAATAACGAATTGCATATCGGCATTGATGATAATGGCATTGGTCGCCAAAAAAGCAACGAATTGAATCAAATTAAAAATAAAAACCATCAGTCGTTTGCTACTGAAGCGTTACAAAACCGAATTGACTTGTTGAATGAATACAATCATAAAAACATTTCCTTAAAAATAATTGACAAACACAATCTACAAAATCAACCTACGGGAACATTAGTAGAAATAATAATACCGATACACACCCTATGAAAGCTATAATTATTGATGATGAAAAAAGAGCTCGCTTAAACCTATCGCTACTTGTTGACGAATATTGCAAAAATGTAGAAGTGGTTGCCGAGTGCGAGAATCTTCCGGAAGGTGTAAAAGCGATTCGCAAACATCAACCTGATTTGGTTTTACTGGACATTGAAATGCCAGGTCATAGTGGTTTAGAATTATTAGATTTTTTTGATGAAAACGAAGTTAAATTCAAAATCATTTTCACAACCGCTTATCACGAGTATGCGTTGCAAGCTTTTAAATTTTCGGCAGTAGATTATTTATTAAAACCAATCAATCCGGAAGAATTATCGAATGCTATTGCGCGTATTGAAAAACAAAAATCAACAGAAGCCAACTATTCACTTTTAAAGGAAACCATGAAGCAAGATGTGTTACAACGTATTGCTGTGCCAAGTGGTAATAGCATTTTGTTTTTGGAAACCGAAGATATTCAATTCATTAAAGGAGACGGAGCTTATTCAGAAATTAAATGTGCCAATGATGTAAAACATGTGGTGAGTAGAAATTTGAAAAACTTCGAAGATATTTTATGCAGTAATCCAAATTTCGTTCGTATTCACAAATCGTATATTGTTAACGTGAACTTTGTTTCGGCTTACAACAAATCAGATGGCGGGAATTTGGTATTAAAAAATGGTTTGCAATTACCTATTTCGTCAGATAAAGTACAAACCATTTTAGATAGTATTCAGTTAATCAAAAGATAATTTATTCCATTTGAAAACCAACCGATTTTAAGTCATTCCAAAAATCAGGATACGATTTCGAAACTACTTCAGCTTCTTCAATACTAATTGGAACACGAAGAGCAAGCGGAGCAAAAGCCATTGCCATTCTATGATCTTGATATGTCTTTATTGCAATATTTTCATTAATAGAAGTCGAAGGTTTTAAATGCAACGATTCGTCAGTTACTGAAATAGCAGCTCCTAATTTAGACAACTCAGCCTTTAACGCTTCCAAGCGATCGGTTTCTTTGATTTTTAACGTATGTAAACCGTATAAATCACAACCTGTTCCTAAACCAAAACAAGTTACTGCAATAGTTTGAGCAATGTCGGGACAATCTTTTAGGTTATAGGTAAAAGGTAAAAGGTTATGGGCTTTTACTTTTGAAATTGTAATTGTATTGTTTTCATTGAATACAGTTTCTACTCCGAAATCTTGATAAATTCCTGCTAAAGCAGCATCGCCTTGTAAGCTGTTTTTCTTGTAACTCGATAAGGTAATTTGGGTTCCAATTTCGGATAAAGCCACGATAGAATACCAATAGGAAACCGAACTCCAGTCGGATTCGACAGTTAATTTAGATGCTGAAACTAGTTCAGCATGACAAACTGTAATTTTGTTATTTTCAAAAGTAGTTGCTACACCAATTTCATTTAGCAAAGCTAACGTCATTTTGATATAAGGAACCGAAGTGATTTCGCCTTCTAGTGTTAATTCTAAACCGTTTTCCAATTTTGGTGCAATCAATAATAAAGCGGAAATGTATTGGCTACTTACATTTGCAGGTAACGAAACTTTATTTTGTGTTAGTTTTTTTCCTTTAATTTGAATTGGAGGAAAGCCTTCGTTTTCAGCATACGAAATCTCAGCGCCTAATTGTTGCAACGTTTCCACTAAAATTTTAATCGGACGTTCTTTCATTCGTGAAGAACCCGTCAAAAACACTTCTTTTCCTTCCTGAATTGCAAAAAATGCAGTTAGAAAACGCATAGCGGTTCCAGCGTGATGTACGTCGACTGTTCTCGATTCTGCTCGAACTGACAATTCATTTAGTGCCTTTTGCATCACTTCTGAATCATCTGAATTAGAAATATTATCTATAGTCAAATTAGGATACAATGCTTGTAAAAGCAATAATCTATTGGTTTCAGATTTACTTCCGGTTATTGTAACTTTTAATTCTTGATTTTTGACTTCCGATTTTTGTAAATGTAAATTCATTATTCAGAAACGTATTTTAATCCAACGATAGAGGCAATTAATGTCATTAGAAAGAATATTCGCCAGAAGGTTGCCGGTTCTTTGAAAACAAAAATCCCGACTAAAACGCTTCCTACAGCACCAATTCCTGTCCAAACGGCATAAGCTGTCCCAATTGGAATGTCTTTGGTTACTTTTACCAATAGCACCATGCTGATGGTGAGACAAACTAAAAAGCCTAAATACCACAACCACATGGTTTGCCCTGAAGTTTCTTTAGCTTTACCTAAGCAACTAGCAAAACCAACTTCAAATAATCCGGCTATGATTAGTAAAATCCAATTCATTTTTTTGTATACTGTTATTGTATTGTTATAAAGTGTACAATTGTATATCGACGTATTAAGAATCAATATACGATATACAATCATAGATTCTACAACTATTTAAGTTTCTCATTATTATGATGACGATCGTGATCACGTTTTGTTTTCAAATCCATTTTCTTATCGAAAGCCGCTTGTAAGTCAACTCCCGTTTGATTTGCCAAACATAAAACCACAAAAACTACATCAGCTAATTCTTCGCCTAAGTCTTTGTTTTTATCGCTTTCTTTTTCCGATTGTTCTCCATAACGACGAGCGATAATTCGAGCAACTTCACCAACTTCTTCGGTTAGTTGCGCCATATTAGTCAATTCGTTAAAGTAACGAACGCCATGTTCTTTAATCCAATTATCTACGTCTAATTGTGCGTTTTTGATGTTCATTATATTTTTCTTTTTAAAACGATTCTTTCATTATGCTTATCTACTAAACTACTATAAAATGCTTTTAACATGGGATAATATTGCGGAGCAAAAATTGCTTGATTAATATCTTCACTTGACATTATTTGAATTGTCCCTCCATTTACCTTAATATTAAAACCGAAACTTCCTAAACCATCTTCCATTCCTAAATTTAAGGATTCCGGATAACTTTCTACTTCATAGTTTTCAGGAATTTTTATCATCACATTATACTTATATTGAGAAGGAAAGGTAAAATCAATTGGATACATCCTTTGTTCTTGAACAAAAGGATTTTTATCGGTCTTTAAAAACAACATCGGATTGAAATATAGTTTTCCTGATATTTGTTCTACTAGACTTGGATTAGAGAACTCGAATGTTTCTGTAACTACATTTTGATCTGAAACTTTAAACTCATAGTTTTCAATTTCAGAATCATCTGTTAATTTTTCTTTTGACTCAATTCTTTGATCTTCATCCAGATTTCCTTTTTTCTCTGCAAAAACATAAGCAAAATAGTCAAAGTTTTGTTCTCTAAATTTTCCTTTAATGTTTCCATCCTCCTCAATTGTATACATCATAGTAAAATTCTTAACTGATTTACTATTTGGAATTAAATTTATTGTTGTTGATGTCCCGTTATCGCGTATTAATCTTCCATACCAATTTAAACATTTTATAGGTAAGACATTAGGTTTAGAGAACTTGTTTGCTGCGTCTAAAAGCACTACTTCTGCATTATCCAATTCAACGGCACAAATGACATAATTAAAAGCATTTCTTGATGGGAAAAGCGCTATCCCATTAGACTTAGTACTAACTAAAACAGGATGAGCATTAATTTTTTCGTTTTTAAGCATTGAGATCAATAGCAAATTGATATCTCCAATATTTCCTTTTTTCTCTTTAAAAGCTTTTCTTATTCCGTTTTCGGATAAAAAACCATTGTATCCATTCCAATTCATTGTTTTTTGGACATAGTTAAAAATAGCGTTTATTTTTTCATTCTTACCTGTTATTCCCTTTAAAACAGACACTAAATCACCTGAATAAAAATCATCTTTCTTAAGTTGTCCTCCAAAATCATCATTCTCAAAAATATTCTTTGCTACATCTTCCCACGAAGTGGCAAAATTTTTAAATGCTTGATTTGGATATTTCGTTGAAACAAGCTCATGTATTATAGTCGCTTTATAGTTATCTAGATTATCTACATAACCTTCGTCTTTTAAAGGCAAAACATTTGTTAGAGAATACTTTTTAAAGTGCTCCCTACAAGTAAAACTAAAATCTCCTCTTTCACTTCTAAACCCTCCTTGCCTATTTGCTAACTCATTATATCTTCCTGAAAAGGTTCTGTCTCTCTGATCTGTTTCCAGCTTTGGGGTCAACCACCCTCTATAATATGTATTGTAGACTAAGTAGTCTGGTATTCTCGTTAAATATTCTGAATAATCAACTGGTATTTTCTTTTGAAATTCCCAATCGTTAAAACTTGAAATAAAAGGAGACTGAATTCTATATTTAAATTCTACAATAGATCCTTCTTTAACATTTGGTAATGCAATTTTATGTTCAATATAATATTTGCTTAATCTTTCTTCAAATTCCCCCTCTCCTTTCAACTTACTTTTTACAATTTTATCTTCTTCAAGATTATAAGTATAACATTTTGAAAAGCTAGTTATTTCTCTTGTCCCTCCGTTATCATATTTTTTTATTGAAAAATTAGCCCAATCTAATCCTTCTTTTTTATAAATCTTAATTTTAGTCTCTACTTCTGTTACAATTACAAAACCCTCATCATATGTATATTCGAAAGAAGTTGTTCCTTTCTGATATAAAACTGCAGCTACAGCAGTAGTATCAAGAGGGTGCTTTTTTTCCAACAATTCCTCTTTTGTTACTTCTCCTAATTCATATTTCTGACCTAGAATGGTAAAAGTTGATAATAATGTAAGTAAGTAGATGATTTTTTTCATAGTTGTTTCTTCGTAATTAAAATTTTCACATTGTCTGCTTTTGAAATTTTCTCTTGAAATTTTCTATAACTCTCATAATCTGTATTAAAATATGTTCCACGATTAAAAAGATAATTTCTTCTGTATTTGATTTCATTGTCATTCATTAATTCGAAAGATGCTTCATAACTTCCAAAAACTGAAGATTCAAGTATGTTTTCTGGCAATCCGCTTATTTGGTAATCTTGAGGAATTTTAATTATTATTTCGTCTAAATCGTTATAGCCTCTTTCAAATGAAAAAGGTAACTTTCTATTTTTATATCTTTTTGACACATACTTTTCTTTATTTAATAAATTAGGACAGAATATAATTTCGTTCGAATAAATCTCTCCATAATTTTCAGCTTTAAAACTTATTGTTTCCTCAATGATTATTTTATCTTTATCAATGTTCTGCTTTAAGACTTCAAAAGAAATGTTATTGATATAGTCAAATCTATCTTTATAATAATTATCTTTTTTCTCATCTGAAACATCTTCTAAAGAATGGTATTTTTCAAACTGAACACCATAAGATTTAATTTTCCCTTCTACATTTACTCCTCCAGATTTATCAATAATTACTTCAGCTGTTGTTATTTGCTTGTTATCTTCATCTTTAAATGAATTTGTTTGGATTATTTTAGCTCCATCTTTATTAATAATCAATGCTTTTCTATCATCTGTAAATTGACCTTGATAATTAAACGGATCTGTTTGGCTAGTACATTCCAAAAAAAGATACTCATCTCCATGAGGAATTGTCAAAATAGCATGAGTCCCTTGCATTGCCACCAAATCTTCCACTATGTCTTGTTTTGTATGACCTGCATAAATTATAGTATAATATGACGGTACCTCTACAACTTCTAATAGTGCTTTTGTATAATTTGAAAGGGCTTTACAATCGCCATAACCTAATCGAGATACATTTTCTGCTGACATAGGCTTCCAACCTCCTATTCCCAATTGAACACTAATATATCTTGTCTCATTTTGTACAAAACGGTAAACAACTTTTGCCCTTTCAATAGGGTCATTTATACCCTTAACAAGATTAAGTATTTTGCTTTTTGTCTCTTCAGGCAAAGTCCGGACATCACTTAACAGTTTTTCATTGACCCATTTCCCAAATTCATTCCAGTTTTCAGCTTCTCCTTCAACTCCTTCTATATAAAAATGTTCTAATCCAAATTTAACAAATGGAATAAAACTCCAATAACTTGGAGCGAGCTCTTCTCTTTCTAAAGCAGGATAGTTTGACAAACTGTACGAAAGTTTATTACCTTCTTCTTCAAACTTAATCTGAGGATAATTTGTAAAGTTGAATTCTTTTTTATTTAGATTAATTCCTGAAGAATTTTCTATGATAAATTCCTCTTTTAATATTCCGACGTTATACCCTTGAATTGGCATCCAAGAAGGTATAAAAGCCGTATTTTTATTTACTTCTTCATAGTCTATTACTACAGTAAAAGGATACGATGTGGGCGTATAATCTAAAACTAAAATTCTATTATCTGACATGAAAGTACTATTTCCAGAAGCACTAAAGTCTTTCATATCCTTTTTCTTAATTTTTTTTATCTCTTTCCCAAAAGAATTCAGAATTTTAATCTCAAGATTTTGAATATTTATTGATTTATTATAATAGATTTCAGCATCAATATAATTTAATCCTTGTTTATTTAAAATAAGCACCTCTCTATGAGAAGTTTCGATCATTTTATCTACTTGGAGAATTTGAACTTTTTTGATATTTTCTATAACTACAGCATCTGCTTTCCTTGTTATACTATCTGGTATTTTAACATTTAAGATTTGTGCTTTGGAAAATAACGGAATAAGAATTAAAAATAATAGTTTATTCATGTTCACTCTTTATTTTTTGAATCTATAATTATAGTAACCGGACCATCATTTACTAGAGCTACTTTCATATCGGCTCCAAAACGACCGGTTTGTACTTTTTTACCTAATTCCTGTTCTACTTGGGCTACAAAATTTTCATACATCGGAATGGCAAAATCAGGCTTTGCCGCTTTGATATAACTTGGTCTATTTCCTTTTTTGGTAGAGGCATGTAGTGTAAATTGACTTACAACAATGATATCTCCATTAGCGTCGATAATAGATTTATTCATTACATCATTTTCATCTGGAAAAATTCGCATGTTCACAATTTTTGAAGCTAGCCAATTCCTATCTTCTTCTGTATCTGCATCTTCAATACCAACCAAAACCAGAAGTCCTTTTTCTATTGAAGCCACTTTTTCTCCTTCAATAGTTACAGATGCCTCTAAGGTTCTTTGAATAACTACTTTCATACTTTTTTACAATTTACAAATCGTCATTTTCGTAATTATTTTGTCTGTAAATTTCATCATCGCCTTCTAAGATTTGCAAATAACTTTGATAACGAGACCAAGCAATCTCATCGTTTTCCAACGCTTCTTTGACTGCACATTTCGGTTCTTCTTTATGCAGGCAATTGTTGAATTTGCAATGTTCTTTTAAAGCAAAAAACTCAGGGAAATAATCGCCTATTTCTTCGGGTTCCATATCTACCATTCCAAATCCACGGATTCCCGGTGTGTCAATAATTTTAGCTCCAAAACTCACATCATACATCTCTGCAAAAGTAGTAGTGTGTTGTCCTTGTTGGTGCTGCTCAGAAATTTCGGCCGTTTTTAAATTTAATCCGGGTTCAATAGCGTTTACCAACGTTGATTTTCCTACTCCGGAATGTCCGGAAAACATGGAAACTCGATCTTTCATTAATTCTTTAAGTTCAGAAATTCCTTTGCCTTCTTTGGCAGAAACGCGTAAACATTGGTATCCAATTTCAGAATAAATGGCTTGTAAATACAATTGGTCGTCCAAAGTTGCTTCATCAAACGTATCTACTTTATTGAAAACCAAAACGGCTTCTATTCCATACGCTTCGGCTGCGACTAAAAAACGATCTATGAAACTAGTAGTTGTAATTGGATTATTAATTGTCACCAATAAAAACACCACATCAATATTAGAGGCAATAATATGCGTTTGCTTCGAAAGATTTACTGATTTTCTTATGATATAATTTTTTCTGTCATGGATATTGTGAATCACTCCGAAAACCTCATCCGAAGTTTGATCTAGTTCAAAATCTACTACATCACCCACAGCAATAGGATTGGTACTTTTAATACCTTTCATCCTGAATTTTCCTTTTATACGGCAATTGTAAGTCTCACCATTTTCAGTCTTAACTACATACCAACTTCCGGTAGATTTATAAACGATTCCTGTCATGAAGCAAAGATACTAGAAACATCTTTATGTGAAGATGAATAAAAATAAAGAAATCTTTCAATGAATTTTAAAAAAAAGCCCTCTAAGAGGACTTTCAAATTATTTTATGTTGATTTTTTCTAAATGTAGTATAATTTCTTTCGCTTTTTTATTATATTCCAATAGCAATACATTACCCATCTTTGCCGGTAAAACTTTAAAATCTTTATCTCCTTCTTCTAAATAAATTTTATCTTGACTTAATTCACCATCATCATATATAATAGTTTTAAATGCATTTTTATTTTTTTCTCCTTTAATTTTTTCATAATCTATAAAACAAGCATAAAACCTATCGTTTGCTCTATCAACTTGAGTATACTCATAGTCAAAACCGCCGAGTGCTTTTATTGCATGAGCATTTAACTGTGGGCTTCCAAAATCTGATAAACTTGGTGCTCTTGATATGCTTTTTTCAAATTCATTTATTGAAACCAATTTAAAATCTGAGTTAAATTTAAAAACAACAGCATTTGTAATCGAAAGTTGTGTTGTTGGTGTTGCACCTCTTGACAAAATAGCTCCAGCTATACCTGCTGCACTGGCAGTTTTTTTATAAAATTCACCTATCGCATAATATTCATTATTGTTAGTTTTCACAATTTTATGAAAATAAACATATCCTTTTTCATCTATAAAATTTTTGTTGATTTTTGTTAACTTAGAAATATCATCTTTCCAACTTGTCAAATTCTCTTTGACAGTATTTCCATTCATATCAATTATTTCAGAAAATAAACCTAAACTTTTATCATCTAAAATATTATCACCATCTTTAAAATATTCCCCCATTAATACAACGTTATTATCTTTATCAAGAAATGCGTTATTAATTAATCTTGGTTTTTCAGTTTTACTATTTTCGCGTTCAAAAATTAATTTTCCTGTATTTACATCAATAATTTTTGTTCTAATTGTCATTTTTCTTGACATTAAGCTTGTTCTAGCAACCTCTAAAGCTACAACAACTTTATCATTTACTTCAATTGGGTTAATCATTAAAATTTCTTTTGTATCATTTGGAGAATTATATTCCCAAGATTTCCCCCCATCAGTTGGATAATATTTCAATGAATACCCTATTTTTTTATTGTCTTCAAATTTATTGAATAAAAAACCTTTATTATCAACTGGAAAAAGGACATTAAAATCTCCCGAAGTTTGAGCCATTTGTAAATATTTAACTTCTTTATTTTCTAATTCAATAGTTTTGTTTTCTAGCTGATTAGCTTGCTTATCAAAAGTTAACAATTCTATTCTCTTTTCTTTTAAATTCGCCATTGCAAACATCATCGCTTGATTGTTGAATGCCGATTTCATTAAGAAAGTATTCTTATTATCTACATACGATTTTTTAGCAACTTCATTTAAGTTTTTGTCTAAAATTTGGATAGCAAATTCACTATCTCCTTTTTTTAACTTATCTACTACATAATAGAAGTAATAACCATCAACATCGTGGTTTTTATCTAATATTGCTCCTGAATTTCTTAAGTAAAAAGTATTTACTCCACCAATTGAAGTATTCTGAGCGCTAATTTCTAGGGCTAATAGCAACACTAGAAGTAAAAATAATTTTGATTTCATTATTTGATTAATTGTTAAGTTTTTCAAAAAAAAGTTTACATTCATTGAACTCTTTATTATCTTTTGCAATCTCATTATTTTCAGAACAAAAATTAAGTCCAATTTTTTTAATATTTTTTAATTCGATTCTTTCTAGGAATACTCTGACTTCATTTAAATAAACCTCTTCAGAAAACGGACTTACTCGTTTAACATATTTCCCAAATTGGTGATTTAATTTAAGTTCATAAGTTAATTTCAATAATCTTGAGACAATAATCGCAAAAGATTTTGAATCTAGATCTCCATCATTATATAATGTAAGCGTTTCATACAAAGCAGAGTCTAATTTTTTTTCATCTAATGCCGTTTTAATTATTAAATAAGACGCTAACAGCTTTATATTTTTTAAGTCAGAACTATTAATAGTAGTATTTTTATCTTTAGTACTAGATATCATTTTTTCTAATAATTCGACACGAAATGGAATATCTGGATGCGTTTTTAGTGAATCTTTATTGAATGCATAATCATTAATAGATTCATTAACGTCGAAAAGTGTTTCATCTTTTAACAACCAAGAATCTTTGAAAGGATAATTTTGAAAATTAAAATGCTTTTTTAATTTAGTATCTTCATTAAAAACAATACTATCAGCAATTTGCAAATTATTAAGAGCTTTAGCTGCTAAATTAATTTGATATTTAGTATTCTTATACAATATATATCCTAACGAATCTGCCTGAACTTCAGCAGTTCTACTTCTTTTCAAAAAATTATAGTTTAATTTTTCTAACAAGTCCGAATAAGCTTTCCTTTTACCATAGCTCATTCTTTCAACTTCATTAATTTGCTTTTTTGTCTCTTTTGAATTTATTGTCTCAATGTATTTTAATAATGCTTTATCGTTATGACTCAAATTAAAATGAGCAATTTCATGACATAAAATAAATGCTAATTCATCATCAGAATTTACAAAATTAAATAAGCCTAAATTTACAGTAAAAATCCCATTTCCATAACAAGCGGCATTAGGAATAGGTGACTTATCTACAAAAAAATAGAAATCTTTATTTTTAATAGCTGGATTAGAAGTATAAATTTCTTTTAGAATCTTATTCAAGTAAATATTAATATCCTTATTAAAAATATAAGTACTATCCTTAATTCCTTTTATAAATTTCTCTTTTCTTTCTTTTAAGACTTCATTAATATTTTTTTTATATTTTGAGCCAAAGGATACAACTTTTTCATCATTAACTTTACTTACATACTGAAATATTGAATCTTTATTTTTTGGAAAATAGTCATATACAACTTCTTGACTAAAAACAAATTTATAGGCAAAAAAAAATATTACACTAAGAAAAAAACGTGATCTATAAATATCCAAAACTTGTTCTTTTTATTTGTTGGCAAATTAAATTAATTTAAATCGATTTAACAAAAAATTAAGAAGTTGATTTTAACATAAAAAAGCCTCTTTCGAGGCGTTTTCTTATTTCTTATATACTTTCTCCTGATGATTGATACTTTCTTGGTGGATCGCCTTAAAAATTTGCAAAACAAACTCTTCACTCAAGCCTTTTTTTTCTCCGTCTAAAATCATTTTCCCTAGAACTTCATTCCAGCGTTTATTTTGTAGAATTGCAACGTTTTTCTCTTTTTTCAACAAACCGATTTGATCTGCAATTTTCATTCGGCTTCCCAAAATTTCCACTATTTTTTCGTCATATTCATCAATTTGAGTTCTCAATTTAGCTAATCTTGAGTTGTAATCATCTGCCTCATCAGTCTCTTTACGAACTTTTAAGTCTTTGAAAATTTGCTTTAAAGTTGTTGGTGTCACTTGTTGCGCTGCATCACTCCAAGCGTTATCCGGATCAATATGGGTCTCAATAATTAATCCGTCAAAATTTAAATCTAATGCTTGCTGCGAAACATCCTGAATCATATCTCTTTTTCCTGTAATGTGCGAAGGGTCACAAATCAATGGCAAATCAGGGAAACGATTTTGTAACTCAATAGCAATTTGCCATTCCGGATTGTTGCGGTATTTTGTTTTTTCGTAAGTTGAAAATCCTCGGTGAATTACCCCTAGTTTCTTAATATCTGCATTATACAAGCGTTCTAATCCTCCAATCCACAACGCTAAGTCAGGATTTACCGGATTTTTCACCAACACAATTTTATCAGTTCCGCGCAAAGCATCAGCGACTTCTTGCACCGCAAATGGGTTTACGGTTGTGCGAGCACCAATCCACAACACATCAATATCATGCTCTAAAGCTAACTGAACGTGAGCAGCTGTAGCCACTTCTGTCGCCATTAAAAGTCCGGTTTCGGCTTTTGCTTTTTGCAACCATTTTAGTCCGATGGCTCCCACACCTTCAAATCCACCCGGACGAGTTCTTGGTTTCCAAATTCCCGCTCTGAAAACAGAAACATCCGAATCTTTTAATTCATGTGCAATTTTTAACACTTGATCTTCTGTTTCGGCGCTACATGGTCCGGCAATTACTAACGGATGATCTAATTTGAATTCGTCTAACCACGTTCTCATTTCTTTTGTATTTTCCATAACTCTTATTTTTTAATACTTATTCCGTTTAATATTTCTTTTATTCTATTGGTATTCTCCATTTCTTCAAAAACTTCCTGATAGCAATCGCTTTCTAATAAAGTCTTGAAATTACTTAAATTATCGATGTACTCTTTTAAGGATTCTAAAACAAATTGTTTATTCTGTTTAAAAATTGGCGTCCACATAGCGGGCGAACTTTTTGCTAAACGAACCGTACTTTCAAATCCGCTTCCTGCTAAATCAAAAATATCGCGTTCATTTTGTTCTTTTTCAATTACTGTTTTCCCTAACATAAAGGAACTGATGTGTGACAAATGCGAAACATAAGCAATATGTTTGTCATGTGCCACCGGATCCATATATCGGATACGCATTCCTATTTTTTTAAATAGTTCCAAAGCTCGCTCTTGCAACTTAAATGCTGTCTTTTCGACTTCGCAAATGATATTGGTTTTTCCGTCAAATAACCCTTCCAATGCTGCTTCCGGTCCAGAGAACTCCGTTCCGGCAATAGGGTGTGCTGCTAGAAAATTACGTCTATTGACATGATTTTTCACTTTTTCACAGATAGTATATTTGGTAGAACCAACATCAAAAACCAACGTATCGCCTTTAATTATATCCAAAACCTGCTCTAACAATACTGAACTCACGTCAACCGGAACCGAAACAATAACACAATCGGCTTGGGCAACATCTTTCAGTTCCGCTTTTTCATCAATAATTCCAAGTTCCAAAGCTTTGTCTAAATTTTTTTCGTTTAAATCAACACCAAAAATTGTTACATTATCCAAATGCTTCTTAAAATCTCTTGCCAATGATCCGCCAATCAACCCGATTCCTATAACATATACTTTCATAAACTACAAGGCTATTTTTAAATCTAATGACAATTTAATTCGGTTAATGGCTTCTTCTAATTGGGCTTCATTGGAACACAAAGAAAAACGAATAAAACCTTCTCCATTACTTCCGAAAATAATTCCCGGTGTAATAAAAATATGTTTCTCTTGTAGCACTTTATCAATAAACTTTTCAGAAGAATCTTGACCTTCCGGAAGTTTTGCCCAAACGAATAGACCAACTGCATTTTTATCATACGTGCAGCCTAATTTATCGGCTAGTTTGAAAACTAATTTTCGTCTGTTTTCGTACACTTTATTCAATTGGTCAAACCAATCTTTTGGTAAAGCCAATGCGGCAATCGCTCCTTTTTGTACACCATATAACATGCCGCTGTCCATGTTGCTTTTTACTTTCAAAATAGCTTCAATGAATTTAACATTTCCACAAACCATTCCTATTCGCCAACCTGCCATATTAAAGGTTTTGCTTAATGAATTCAATTCTAAACAAACGTCTTTAGCTCCCGGAATACTTAAAATCGATTGCGGATTATCATTTAACACAAAACTATACGGATTATCGTTCACCAGAATAATATGGTGTTTTTGGGCAAAAGCCACTAATTTTTCAAAAAGTACTTTATTGCCTTTGGCACCTGTTGGCATGTGCGGATAACCAATCCACATTAATTTTACTTTCGATAAATCTAATTTTTCCAGAGCTTCAAAATCGGGTTCCCAACTATTTTCGGGTAACAAATCGTAAAAAACCGGTTTTGCTTCCACTAAATTGGTTACCGAAGCATAGGTCGGATAGCCAGGATTAGGAATCAGCACTTCGTCTCCCGGATTCAAAAAAGCCATAGAAATATGCATAATTCCTTCTTTGGATCCCATTAAAGGCAGTACTTCATTTAAAGGATTTAGTGTTACATTGTACCAATTTTGGTAAAACGAAACCATTCCTTGTCTCAATTCCGGCAAGCCTTGATAACTTTGATATTGATGCGACTTTTCATGTGTCATACTCATTATCATTGCATCTACTACAGATGCATCAGGAGCTAAATCAGGGCTCCCGATTCCTAAATTGATAACAGGTTTTCCTTCTTGAAGCATTTGAGCAACCTCTTTCAGCTTTCGGGAGAAGTAGTATTCCTGTACCGTTTGCAATCTATTTGCTGTAGTTATCATATTGGGTTATTTTTATATTCGCCTAAAATTTTAAATTTTTCAGCCATAATTTTGATAATCGATTTGGCTTTTTCATAATCTTTATATTCTTCAAAAGTTACATCCACAAAAAAAGAATACTTAAATGGTGTTTCTATAATGGGCATCGACTGAATTTTGGTTAAGTTCAACTTGCAATCGCTCATTACATTCAACACCGTTGCTAAACTTCCTCTTTTATGGTCTAACTGAAATTTCAACGATGCTTTACTAATCTCATTTTGTGGAATTATCACTTCTTCTTTTGACAAAATCACAAAACGCGTCATGTTATTTTTAATCGTTTGAATAGCCGGAGCAATAATATTCAGTTGGTACATTTCTGCTGCAACACTGCTTCCTATAGCTGCAATTCCGATTAGCTTTTGATTAAAAATTCGCTGTGCTGATTCTGCCGTATCTTTATCTTCCACTAATTTAATATGCGGATATTTCTGTAAAAAATCCATACACTGTAACAGTGCCATTGGGTGTGAATGCACTTCGTTTATTTCTTCCAAACTTTGCCCGGCTAAAGCCATCATATTCTGTTGAATAGGAATATGATATTCGCCAATAATCTGAAGATTGTGTTTATCAATCAAAGCATAGTTAGGAATGATCGAACCTGCTATGGAATTTTCAATGGCCATAACGGCTTGTTTGCTTTTTCCTTTTAGCAAACTTTTCACTAAATCTTCAAAGGACAAACATTCATCAATTGCTAAATCTTGCTGATAGTATTCTAAAACTACCTGATGGTGAAAAGAACCTTTAATTCCCTGAATTGCTATTTTGCTTTCCATATATCCAAAAAAAAATCCCGAAGAAACCTCCGGGATTGTATATCATTTTATGTTTTACTTTAAATCTGTTTATTTTTTTACATAACATAACAACAATCCCTTTTCTCTCCAGAAAAAGAAGTAATAAAAGTTGTTAAAATATGTAAAGAAATTATTCAACATTTCGTCTTGTTTGATGGAGCTAATTTAATGAAAATTGTTAAACACCAAACATTTTTTAATATTTTTTTACGAAAACGTTTTAGTTTAACAATTTTCACAATCTCAATTATGTTATCAAAATTGAAATTTTAGTCATTTATATGCTTTAGGTTTTTGTTTATCTTTACGACAAATTTTTTAAATACCTTTACTTTTTTAATTCAGAAGATATCGTATGTCAATAGTAGTTGAAAATATTTCTAAAACTTATGGAGAACAAAAAGCTTTAGACGCTGTAAGTTTTTCGGTAAAAAAGGGAGAAATTGTTGGTTTTTTAGGTCCAAACGGAGCCGGGAAATCGACTTTGATGAAAATTTTGACTACCTATTTAACCTCTGACAGCGGAAAAGCAGAAGTAAATGGCTTTGATGTCATTACTCAAGCAAAAGACGTTCAGAAATCGGTGGGTTATTTACCGGAACACAATCCGTTGTATTTGGATTTATACATCAGAGAATATTTGGCCTTTAATGCCGATGTTTACAAAGTAGATAAATCACGAATTGACGAAGTCATTGCTTTAACCGGATTAACTCCTGAAAGTCATAAGAAAATAGGTCAACTTTCTAAAGGATACCGTCAGCGTGTCGGTTTAGCCTGTGCTTTATTACACGATCCGGAAGTTTTGATTTTGGACGAACCTACAACTGGATTGGATCCGAATCAATTGGTTGAAATTCGCGAATTGATTAAGAATATCGGAAAAAATAAAACGGTTTTTCTTTCTACTCACATTATGCAGGAAGTCGAGGCTATCTGCGATCGTATCATCATCATCAATAAAGGAAATTTGGTGGAAGACAAAACCTTAAATTCTTTGGTAAAAGAACAAACCCAACAACAAGTCATAGAAGTTGAATTTGATTTGGCTATTGCTCAAGAAAAAATAGTATTTGACTTTTTAATTTCAAAAAAAGCAGTTTCAGAAACCGTTTGGGAATTAACTTTTGAAGCAGAAAGTGATATGCGTAGTAAAGTTTTTGACTTTGCTCAGGAAAATGGCTTCAAGATTTTACAACTTTCTCACAAGAATAAAAACTTAGAGCAAATATTCAGAGAAAAAACATCCGGAAAAAAATAAATTCTCTCCGGATGTTCATCAAATCTGATAAAGATTTTGGTTTAGTTTGTTGTAGCTATATAATTTTGTTGCATTTTATCTAAGTCATCATATACTTCAGCTAATGCAAATTTTGAAAATTCAGGATCAATAATATCATTGTAAATAAAAACATCTTCAGTTAACCCATATTTTTCAAAAGCCATTTTAAGATGTTTTATAGCCTTTTTATTTTCATTTAATTTATAGTAGCAATTTGCTATTTCTAAATAAACATCTTTCATTTCTTTGAAATCGGCTTCTTTGCTATAATCTTTATACAACTGCAAGGCTTTTTCATAATTTTTAACTTTGTAATAATCACGAGCTTGTTTTAAAACAACTGTATCTTTAAGATTTGCAAAACTTAACTGTAAACAGAAAAGTGCTACTGAAAGTAAGATAATCTTTTTCATTGTAAGGGCATTTAAAGTTATCCCTATAAAGATAAGAAAAAAATTATTCTATTTCAATAAAAAAACAATATCTAATTATTAAAAAATTGCACTAGCAATAGCTTTAATGTTATCTGATTTACCCATTGAATAATAATGTAACACAGGAACACCCGCTGCCAAAAGCTCTTTAGATTGTACAATTGCCCATTCTATTCCTGCTTGGCGCACTTCGTCATTATTTTTACAATTAGTGACTTCATCAATTAAATCTTCCGGTAAATCTATTTTAAATATTTGTGGAAGCAATTGCAAATGTTTTTTCGTTGCAATAGGTTTTATTCCCGGAATAATAGGAACATTAATTCCAACTGCTCTCGCTTTTTCTACAAATTCAAAATATTTTTGGTTATCAAAAAACATTTGAGTCACAATATAATCAGCACCGGCATCTACCTTTTGTTTCAACCATTTTAAATCGTAATTTATCGATGGCGCTTCAATGTGTTTTTCGGGATATCCGGCAACACCTACGCAAAATTCATCTGTATGGCAAGTTTCAATTACTTCATGAAGATATTTCCCTTTGTTCATATCTTGAATTTGCTTTACCAAATCGGCTGCAAAAGCATTTCCTCCTTTTGTAGGCTCATAGTATTTCTCACCTTTCATAGCATCGCCACGCAAAGCCATCACATTGTCAATTCCTAAATATTGACAATCCACCAGTAAATATTCGGTTTCTTCTTTGGTAAAACCACCACATAAAACGTGCGGAACAGTATCCACATCATATTTATGTTGAATAGCAGCACAAATACCTACAGTTCCCGGACGCATGCGAGTAATTCTTCTTTCTAACAAACCATTTCCTTTGTCCTTATACACAAATTCTTCAC
This sequence comes from Flavobacterium sp. U410, assembly GCF_053570605.1. Classification (NCBI taxonomy): domain Bacteria; kingdom Pseudomonadati; phylum Bacteroidota; class Flavobacteriia; order Flavobacteriales; family Flavobacteriaceae; genus Flavobacterium; species Flavobacterium sp. U410. The sequence goes on along the minus strand of NZ_JBSEFI010000008.1, from coordinate 92,327 downwards.
GAGAAGTTGTTACGTCAATAAAAGGTGGCTTAAATTCCATCAACGGATCGATATTAGCATATAAATCTTCAATACTTGAACCTTTTTGAGGCGGAATAATTTCGAAAGAAAACAACGTCCTTCCATTTGCTTTTTCTATATGTTCAGTTACTTTCATGAGCCTCCCCCGTCCCCTCCCAAAGAGGGGTGACTGAAGTGGGTAATCAGTTTTTAATTAATTTTTAGTTATCACTTATATTTGGTGCTAACCATTTTTGAGCTTCTTCAATGGTAATATTTCTTCTTTTGGCGTAATCTTCCACTTGGTCGTTTTTAATTTTTCCTAAACCAAAATATTTACTTTCCGGATTAGCAAAATAATAACCCGAGACAGAAGCTGCCGGCCACATCGCCATACTTTCGGTTAAGGTTACACCAATAGTTTTTTCAACGTCTAACAATTTCCAAATTGTTGGTTTTTCCAAATGATCAGGACAAGCCGGATAACCAGGAGCCGGACGAATTCCAGCATAACTTTCTTTAATTAATTCATTATTACTGAAATTTTCTTCTTGAGCATAACCCCAATATTCTTTTCGAACTTTTAAATGTAAATATTCGGCAAAAGCTTCCGCCAAACGATCAGCAAGAGCTTTTACTAAAATGGAATTGTAATCGTCTAAATTCTTTTCGAACTCGGCTGCTTTTTCGTCTACACCAAAACCTGTAGTTACACAAAATGTTCCAATGTAATCTTGTTTTCCACTTTCTTTTGGCGCAATAAAATCGGAAAGAGCAATATTAGGTGCACCAACCGTTTTTTGTGATTGTTGTCTGAGTGTCAAAAAAGTTGTTGGTTGTTGGTTGTTGGTTGTTGGTTCAACTTCTATATCATCGTCATTTACTGTATTGGCAGGAAAAATTCCAAAAACCGCTTTGGCAACAAACCATTTTTCGTCAATAATTTGCTGTAACATTTTTTGAGCATCGGCAAATAAAGAAGTAGCTTGTTCGCCAACAACCTCATCGGTTAAAATTGCCGGAAATTTTCCGTACAATTCCCATGATTGAAAAAATGGCGTCCAATCGATAAAATCAACCAATTCAGAAAGAGCAACTTCTAATGTTTGAGTACCAATCTTATTTGGTTTTACCGGTTGGTACGTTTCCCAATCGATTTTGAATTTATTTTTACGCGCGTCTTCAATGGATAAGTAATTCTTTTCGCGACCACGATTCAAATAACCTTCCCTCAACTTATCGTATTCTTCGCGAATGTTTTTAGCGTAATTTCCTTTGGTTTCAGTTTGCAACAAATTTGAAGCAACAGTTACCGCTCGCGATGCATCGTTTACGTGAACCACCGTATCTTTATATTCGGGTGCAATTTTTACAGCAGTATGCGCTCGGGAAGTTGTTGCGCCACCAATCATCATTGGAATATTGATATTCAACTTATCCAATTCTTTGGCCAAATACACCATTTCGTCTAACGAAGGCGTAATTAATCCGCTTAACCCGATGATGTCAACTTTTTCTTTAATTGCCGTTTCGATAATTTTTTCGGGCGGAACCATAACTCCCAAATCGATAATTTCGAAATTATTACAAGCCAAAACTACCGAAACAATATTTTTACCAATATCGTGAACATCTCCTTTTACAGTTGCCATCAACACTTTTCCGGCACTCGATGACGTTGAACCATCTTTTGAAGCTTCAATAAACGGTAGCAAATAGGCCACTGCTTTTTTCATCACTCGAGCCGATTTTACAACTTGAGGCAAAAACATTTTTCCGGAACCAAACAAATCACCCACTACATTCATTCCGTTCATTAAGTGATTTTCGATAACTTCAATAGGCTTGGTAACCGAAAGTCGAGCTTCTTCTACATCTTGCTCAATGAATTCGTCAACACCTTTTACTAACGAATGCGTCAATCGTTCCTGAATCGTACCGCTTCTCCATTGCTGACGCCTGTTCGCTTCGCTCGAGCCTTGAATTGCTTTTTCCGAAACTTTGGTATCGCCTTTAATTTTTTCGGCATACTCCAATAAACGTTCGGTTGCATCGTCTTTTCTGTCCAACAAAACATCTTCTACATATTCCAGAAGTTCTTTGTCAATTTCATCATAGATTTCCAACATTTCAGGATTCACGATTCCCATGGTCATTCCGTGCTGAATGGCGTGAAATAGAAAGACCGAATGCATGGCTTCGCGAACTTTATCGTTTCCACGAAAAGAAAACGAAACGTTACTTACACCGCCAGAAACATGAGCACATGGCAAGTTTTCACGAATCCATTTTGTTGCTTTGAAAAAATCAATTGCATTTTTACGATGTTCTTCCATTCCGGTTGCTACCGGGAAAATATTGGGATCAAAAATGATATCTTCGGCAGGAAAACCTACTTTTTGAACCAAGATATCATAAGAGCGTTTACAAATTTCAATTCGTCTTTCATAAGTATCGGCTTGACCTACTTCGTCAAAAGCCATAACAATGACAGCCGCACCGTAACGGTGAATTAATTTGGCATGATGAATAAATTTTTCTTCTCCTTCTTTTAAGGAAATTGAATTTACAACTCCTTTACCTTGAACTACTTTTAAACCAGCTTCGATGATTTCCCATTTCGAACTATCAATCATCACCGGAACACGAGCAATATCGGGTTCGGCAGCAATTAAATTCAGGAATTTTGTCATAGCGTAAACGCCATCTAACATTCCTTCATCCATATTGATATCGATGATTTGGGCACCACCTTCTACTTGAGCTCTAGCAATATCAAGAGCTTCGTCGTATTTTTCTTCTTTAATTAAACGAAGAAATTTTCGTGAACCCGTAACGTTTGTTCGTTCTCCAACATTGATAAAATTAGATTCCGAAGTAACAATTAACGGTTCTAATCCTGAAAGTTTTAAATATTTTGTACAGTCTGACTCTGCCATTATGCTTCAACTTGAGTAGTTCTTGGTTTAAATTCTTGCGCCACCTCAGCAATCAATTGAATGTGCTCGGGTGTCGTTCCACAGCATCCGCCGATGATATTCACTAAATTTTCTTGTAAATAATCGCGAATTAATTGCTGCATTTCTTCCGGTGTTTGGTCATATTGTCCGAAGGCATTCGGTAAACCCGCATTGGGATGTGCCGAAATATTAAGACTGGTATTTTGACCTAATCTTTTTAAATACGGTTTCAACTGATCAGCTCCTAAAGCGCAATTGAATCCTACACTCAATAAAGGAATATGTTGAATGGAAATCAAAAATGCTTCTACCGTTTGCCCAGATAAAGTTCTTCCGGAAGCATCAGTAATAGTTCCCGAAACCATAACAGGAACATCGATTTTTCGTTCTTCTTTTACTTCTTCAATAGCGAACAACGCCGCTTTAGCATTTAATGTGTCAAAAATAGTTTCCACCAAAAGTAAATCGGCACCACCGTCTAACAACGCTTCTACTTGTTGTCGATAAGCAATTTTTAAATCGTCAAAAGTTACGGCACGAAATCCCGGATCATTTACATCGGGCGACATAGAAGCCGTACGGTTTGTTGGTCCAATAGAACCCGCTACAAATCTTGGCTTATCCGTGAACTCATCTGCCACTTCACGAGCAATTTTAGCCGATTGAAAATTGAGTTCATAAACCAAATCTTCCATGTGATAATCAGCCATACCAATGGTTGTCCCCGAAAAGGTATTGGTTTCCACAATATCAGCACCCGCTTCAAAATACGCACGATGTACCGATTTTACCGCTTCAGGTTGTGTTATAGAGAGTAAATCGTTATTTCCTTTCAAAGGATGTGGAAAATCTTTAAAGCGTTCGCCTCTAAAATCTTCTTCTTCAAATTTAAAGCGCTGCAACATGGTTCCCATGGCGCCGTCTAGCACTAAAATTCTATTTTTTAATTCGTCTTGTATGGTTGGCATAACCTGATAACTTTATTCTTATTTCTTTTTGGTGTTTGTTATCAGTAGTTAGGAAAAACTAAACGTTATCTGTTTCCGATTTGCATCAGAATAGAATGTAGCACCTTCTACAAGAGTAGGGTTGCTAAGCGTTCGTTGGGTCTATTCCCTCCCGCTTTCGTGATAACAAAAACACTATTTTTATGAACAGTGCAAAAGTAATACTATTATTTTATTTTTGAAACATATTCTAAAAAAACAAACTAAAATTCATTTTATTAGAATATATTTCTATTTCAATTCAAAAAATTAAACTTTTTTACAATCAAAACCCACTAAGCCTGATTTAAAGCCTGATCCAAATCAGCAATCACGTCGCTAACTGTTTCTAATCCAACGGAAATTCGCACTAAACCGTCAGTAATACTAACCGCTAAACGCTCTTCTACAGATAGTTTGCTATGTGTTGTTGAAGCCGGATGCGTCACAATTGTTCGGGTGTCTCCCAAATTGGCTGATAAAGAACATAATTTGATGCTGTCTAAAAATTTTCTTCCGGCTTCTACTCCACCTTCAATTTCGATTGCGACAATAGTTCCGCCCAATTTCATTTGTTTTTTAGCGACTTCATATTGCGGATGCGATGGCAAAAACGGATATTTTACGGATTTTACATTCGGATGTTTTTCTAAAAATTGAGCAACTTCTAACGCATTTTCCGATTGTTTGGTTACACGAAGCGGTAATGTCTCTAAACTTTTTGACAAAACCCAAGCGTTAAATGGCGACAAAGCCGGACCGGTATTTCTTGAAAACAGATAAATTTCTCTGATTAAATCGGCTCTACCAACAGCAATTCCTCCTAAAACGCGACCTTGACCGTCGATTAATTTGGTAGCCGAATGAATAACAACATCAGCACCAAATTGGATTGGATTTTGCAAATAAGGCGTTGCAAAACAGTTGTCGACTACAAAAATCAAGTTGTTTTTTTTAGCAATTTTGCCTAAATATTCTAAATCCAAAATATCCACCGCCGGATTAGTTGGCGATTCTACATAAAGAATTTTAGTGTTTTCTTGAATTTTAGACGCTACTTCTTCCGGATGATTTACATCGAAATATGTCGTTTGAATATTCCATTTCGGGAAATATTTGGTAAATAACGTGTGTGTAGAACCAAATACACTTCCTGCAGAAACAATGTGATCGCCCGCATTTAACAACGTCGCCAACGTTCCATAAACGGCTGCCATTCCGGTTGCAAAAGCAAAACCATCTTCTGCACCTTCCATGATACAGATTTTCTCTACAAATTCAGAAGTGTTCGGATTTGAAAAGCGACTGTATAAATTTCTTTCCTTTTTCGGAATAAGTACAGTTTTTTGCCTATGGTTTCCAAGAACCCCATTTTCATTTTCAATGGAATTAATTTTGTTTTTTGGGGTTTCTTCTGCGAATGAAGCGCGCATGTCTTCTGCGTCTTCAAATATAAAACTTGACGTTAAGTACAACGGAACGGAATGTTCTTGAAATTCTGTTCGTTCTACTTGCGTACGAATAATTTGTGTTTCTAATCCTAGTTTGTTTTGTGTACTCATTTGTTTGTTTATTTTTTTTCGGAAAGTCTTAAAATATCGCCAAAGACGCCTCTTGCTGTTACCGAAGCTCCGGCTCCGGCTCCTTGAATAACGATAGGTTGCTCTCCGTAAGATTCAGTATAAATTTCGAAAATAGAATCGGAACCTTTAAGTGAACCTAAAGCAGAGCTTAACGGAACAGAAACTAATTTCACTTCTAAATTTCCTTTTTCTTGTTGTAAGTCACCTGATAATTCACCGATGTAACGCAAGACGTGATTGGTTTCTTGTTGTTCTTTTACTTCTTGGCACACCGGATTCAGTTCATTTAAACGTTGCAAAAAATCTTGAGCTGAACCTTCGCGTAAAAATTCCGGAATTAAATTTTGAATTTTGATTTCATTAAATTCATTTTGTAATTCTAATTCGCGTGCTAAAATCAATAATTTTCTACCAACGTCATTTCCGCATAAATCTTCACGCGGATCAGGTTCAGTGAATCCTTTATCAATCGCTTCTTGCAATACTTCTGAAAAGTTACGATTTTCTGCTGAAAAATGATTGAATAAATAACTCAAAGTTCCTGAAAAAACACCTCTGATCTTAGTGATATTTTCACCTGAAAGATGCAATAATTTTATGGTATCAATCAATGGTAATCCGGCACCAACATTGGTTTCATACAAATATTCTTTTTGGTTTTTAGCTAAAACTGATCTCAAGTTCTGATAAAATTCATAACTAATAGTATTCGCAATTTTATTAGACGAAACTAAATCGAAACCATTTTCGACTAACGGAATGTAATTTTCTACGAAAGTTCCGTTTGCCGTGTTATCAATCGCAATTAAGTTTTCCAAATGATGTTCTTTTGCATATTCAATAACATCCGAAATGGCATAAGAAACTCCTTTTTCGTTTACTTTTTCTCTCCAATTTTTAGTTGCTCCTTTTTTGGTTAGCAACACTTTTTTAGAATTGGCAATTGCGAAAACATTCAGCTTAATTCCTTTTTTCTCTTCAATCGTATCGGCTGATTGCAAAATTTGATCTAGCAATGTTCCGCCAACAGTTCCGTGACCGAAAACCGCGATATTTATTTTTTTGGCCACTCCGAAAATTTGTCCGTGAATTACGTTTAGCGCTTTTTTAACCTCATCGCGTTTGATGACTAAACTCACATTTTTTCCGGTAATTGTATTGTTGAATAAAATTGGAACGATATTATTGTTAATCAACGCTGTATACGATTTGTGAAACGTACTCAGATCTTGCCCAATGATTGAAATCACCGAAACATTATCTACAATTGAAATTCGGTTTACGTCTTTGGTATAAAAGTCATTTTCAAACTCTTTTTCCAAACCAATAACCGCTTTGGTAGCATTACTCGCCGCGACCACAATTCCGATTCCGCGTTCTGAAGAACCTTGCGAAATAATACTCACGCTGATATCATTATCGGCCATTACTTTGAAAATTCGGGCATCAACACCTGTTTTTCCTAACAAACCTCTACCTTCAAAATTGATTAAAGAAACATCGGGCAATACCGAAAGCGATTTAATTCCTTCTAAAGTCAAGGCTGCACTAATTAAAGTTCCTTCGTTGTCATCATTAAACGTATTGACGATTCGTAACGGAATATCTTTTTCGATTAACGGTAAAATGGTTTTAGCGTGTAAAATATTGGTACCAAAATTGGCCAATTCATTCGCTTCATTAAACGTTAAATGATCTATTTTTTTAGCATCGGCAACCCAATCCGGATTGGCTGTAAAAATTCCGTCTACGTGTGTGTAATTTTGTAATTCTTTGGCTTCCAAAAAATTAGCCAATAAAGCTGCCGTATAATTACTTCCGTTTCTACCTAAAGTTGTGGTTTCGCCTGAAGCTGTTGCCGCGATGAATCCGGTTACCACGTTAACAACACCTTGATTTTCTTTGAAATATTGTTGAACTTTTTTCTTAGAAACCGCTTCAATAGGTTGCGCATTTCCAAAATTAGCATCGGTTACCAATACATTTCGGGCATCGACAAAATTGGCTTTTATTCCGTTTTCATTTAATAAATTGGTCAAATATTTAGCTGAAATAACTTCGCCTAAAGCCACCAATTGATCTTTCACTTTTTCGCTATAATCTCCTAAAAGATTAACACCTTCCAGGATTTTTTCGATCAGCGAAAATTCTTTTTCTAAATCTAAAGTTGATGCATTATGGCTTTGGTAGTCTTTAAAAAGTTCCAAATCGTCACTATATGGAACATTGCCATGTGCTTTTTCTAACAACAATAACAATTCGTCAGTTGCATTACCGCGAGCTGAAACTACAACGGTTACTTCTTCATTATTCGTTTGTTTTTTAGCTATAATTTGGAGTACATTTTGGATTCCTTGTCCGTTTGCTAAAGACTTTCCTCCGAATTTTAATATTTTCATTTGTTAAATATGTCTTTTAAAATAGTGTTGAGTTGTTCAAATTCGATTAAAAAGGCGTCGTGTCCATGGATGGATTCTATTTGATGCCAGTTTACTTTTTTTCCTAGTTTTTTTAGGTTTTCGTATGTTTTTAAGTTTTCATCAGCTGTGAAAAAATAATCGGTATCGACAGCAACGATATAAATTTCTGAAGTCACTTTATCAACAACATTTTCGAAATTTCCGTTGTCCTTTGTAATATCAATAGTTCGCAACAAGTGATTCATCAATTTATAAGCCGATAATTGAAAACGTTTTTGCAGTTTATCGCCATGATGCAACAACCAACTTTCAATTTGAAACAAATCGGAATCAGGCTGTTTTTCTCTGTTGAATTTAAACTGAAGCGATTGTGGCGTTCGGTACAACAACATAGCGTGCATACGCGCATCGGCAATTGGATTTTTAGAATTATTCAAAATAGAATCTTGTACCAAAACATTTGCTATTAACCAATCGGTCGATTTCCAATCGGTTGCTACCGGAATCAAATGCGAAATCTTTTCGGGTTCTTGAATGGCCATGTGCCAAGCAATTGCACCACCTAAACTTCCGCCAATGACTGCATATAATTTTTCAATTTGCAAACTTTCAATTCCCTTCCAAAAAATAGCAGCAATATCGGCTACGGTAAAATCTTTATAATTCGAAATGCTGTTTTCCTGATCTTGATAGGCATTTCCCGGAACATTGAAAGCTAAAATTGTATATTGATTGGTATCGATAGTTTTACCTTCGCCTATGAGGCTATTCCACCAACCATTTTCGTCTATAACCTGAGAATTTCCGGTTAACGCATGATTGACTACAACCACCGGAGCTGTTCCTAATTTTTGGCCAAACAACTGATAGGACAAAATAATTTTGTCTTGAACTTTTTGATTCTGAAGTGTAAACTGATGAAAAACTAATTTTTGTATCACCTTAATAATTCTTTTAAAAAAATGACTGCCGAGAATGTATCCCGACAGTCAAAAACAAACTAAACACTAAACTGTTGTATTCACGGCAAGTTTCTCAAAAACCGCTTGTAAATCGGATTTTAAATCTTCTATATCTTCCAGACCTACTGATAAACGAATTAAATCTTTTGTAACACCAGTAGTTTTTTGCTGTTCTTCGGTTAATTGTTGATGCGTTGTACTTGCCGGATGAATAATTAATGATTTGGTATCTCCAATATTCGCCAACAATGAAAACAACTGGGTTTCATTAACTAGTTTTTTAGCAGCATCATATCCGCCTTTTAACCCAAAAGTTATAATTCCACTTTGTCCTTTTGGTAAATATTTTTGAGCCAATGCATAATACTCCGAAGTTTTTAGTCCCGGATAGTTTACCCAAGCTACATCATCTTGTTCTTGCAGCCATTGTGCTAAAGCCAAAGCACTCTCACTATGTTTTTTTATACGGATTTCTAAAGTTTCTAAGCTTTGTAAAATTTGAAACGCATTAAACGGACTCAATGCTGCTCCTAAATCACGTAATCCTTCAATTCTTGCTTTCGCAATAAATGAAGCAGATCCTAACGCTTCATAGTATTTTAAACCGTGATAACCTAGTGATGGTTCTGTAAATTCAGGAAATTTTCCACTGCTCCAATCAAAATTTCCGGCATCAATAATTACTCCTCCTAAGGAAGTTCCGTTTCCTCCAATATATTTAGTTAACGAATGAATGACAATATCCACTCCAAATTGAATTGGGTTTAACAAATAAGGAGAAGGTACTGTATTGTCTACGATAAATGGAACTTTAAAGGCTTTCGCTTCTTTAGCAATAGCTTCTAAATCAAGCACATCTAATTTCGGATTTCCTAAAGTTTCTGCGAAAAAAGCTCTGGTATTTTCTTGAGCTGCATCGGTAAAGTTTTTAGCATCCGAAGGATCTACAAAAGTGGTTGTAATTCCTAATCTTGGCAAGGTAACATTCAATAAATTGTAGGTTCCGCCATATAAACTATTGGAAGCCACAATATGATCGCCAGCTTTTAGTAAAGTTAGTAAAGTGGTAGAGATAGCCGAAGCTCCCGATGCGGTTACTACCGCTCCAATTCCGCCTTCTAATGCTGCTAAACGTTGTTCTAAAACATCGTTAGTCGGATTATTTAATCTTGTATAAATGTAACCGGATTCTGCTAAACCGAATAAATTAGCGGCATGATCTGCATCGTTAAAAACATACGATGTGGTTTGATAAATTGGAATAGCTCTTGTTCCTCTATTTTGTTTCACGTCATATCCTGCGTGAAGGGCATTTGTTGCAAATTTTTGTGTGCTCATAATTTTTTATTTTTTTAATGAATGTATTATTGATTTTATTTTCCTAGAGTCTAGTCTAAGCAACACATTCGGCAACATCGTCTCGGTAAATACACTTTCATCTTTTTATGAGTTTTAGTTATAAAAAAACCTCTGCAAAAGCAGAGGTTTTATATGGTTTATAGTTTTTGAAAATAGTTACTTTATGCCATAGTGTTCCTCTGCAGATTATTCCACATCATCATACACATATTGCACATAGTTGTTTTCATTTTTAGCTTTTTTGATGAAGCAAATTTAGAACTATTTTCTACAAAAACAAATTAAATAGTTATTTTTTCTAAATTTTACTGCTTTTTAAATTATAAATAGAATATTTAAAACAAAAGTTCCTATTTCAAAAAATAAATACCTTGTTGTTTTTAAAACATTAGATTATTTTTAATAAAATTCGAATACTGAATGTAACGACCAAAAGTCCGACTAGAAAAACAGCCGTTTTTTGAGGTAATTTACCGGCTAATTTTGCTGCAAAAGGAGCAGCTATTGAACCGCCCAATATCAATCCGACTACAATATACCAATGACTCACGCCTAAAGATGCAAAAAAAGTAATAGAAGCCGCCAACGTGATAAAGAACTCTGCTAAACTTACTGTTCCCACTACATATTTAGATTTTCTTCCTTTTGCCAAAAGTGTGGAAGTAACTATTGGTCCCCAACCGCCACCGCCAAAAGAATCGAAAAAACCACCTGAAAAACCTAAAAAGCCAATGTTTCCGATTTTTCCTTTCTTTATTTTTTTCCTAAAAGAGATTACAATTAATCTTATTCCAATTAAAATAGTGTAGGAAGCTAAAATGCCATAGGTTATTTTTTCGTATTTATCTCCTAAATAGATTAACAACAAAGCACCGCTAACTGCTCCAATCACTCCCGGAATACACAACCACAAAAACAATTTTTTATTGACGTTTCCGAATTTATAATGTGAAAAACCACTGATTCCGCTAGAAAACATTTCGGCAGTATGAATACTTCCGCTTATTGCCGGTAATTTTATTCCGAATAACATCATACTTGTACTACACGTTACTCCGTACCCAAGTCCGACTGCACCATCAACCATTTGGGCAAAAAAACCAACTGCCAACATAATATAGAAAGCGGAAGGAATTTCTTGAATACCACTTTTTAAGTCGTCCAAAGTAATTACAGAAGCTAATCCGTAACCAAAAAAGATAGCCAGAAAAAGAATCGTTATTTGGAAAACCATCTTTTGATACTTAGCCTTTTCTTTATTTTTCTTCGTCTTGTGATTTTGAGCTAACGCTTCAGTTGCTTTGTTAAGATCTACCAGTTTTTCCTGAAAAGTACCGTTGTGTTTTTTCCGAAACTGATTCAGTTTTTCGATACTTTGATCAATATCGTCCGGTATGACTTCTGTAAAATATTCTCGCAATCTTCTGGCTAAAACCGGCGATTTACCATTGGTTGAAATAGCGATTTTTAAATTCCCTTTATTGACGATTGAACCTAAATAAAAATCACATAAATCGGGCTGATCTGCAGCATTGACTTTTATTCCTTTGGCTTTTGCCAACAAACGAACTTCTAAATTCACCGCAGGCTTATCCGTTGCAATAACTACAAAATCTTTTGCTTCTAAATCTGCTTCTTCAAATGCTCTTTCACACAATTTTACGTTTTCAAACGTCTTTTCTATCTCAACCAATTTAGGTTGAAAATAAGTTGCTACTACCGTAATTTTAATCTGTGGATTTTGTTTCAACAAGGTTTCTGTTTTTTCCAAACCCACGTTTCCGCCACCAACGATTAAAAAATGAGCCGTATCCGTCTTCAAAAAAACCGGAAAAAGAGTGTTCGTCGTATTCATGTTTTGGTATAACTATTAAGCTTCAAGAATAACTCGGTTCGTAAAATCGCCAAAAGTTTCATCTACTTCTTTTTCTTCAACATAGCGATTTAACAAAGCGTCTATTTCTTCTAAAATTTGCGATTCTGTTTGTTTTTCTTTGTACAATTTATTGAGACGAACACCAAAACGATCTCCGCCAATCATAAAATTATATTGTTCTGGCCCTGTTCCAATGAAACCTAATTCGGCTACATAAGGTCGGCCACATCCATTTGGACATCCTGTCATTCGGATAGAAATTTCTTCGTTTTCCAAATGATATTTTTTCAAAATCGGTTCAATTTTAGTTACCAATTTCGGCAAATAACGTTGTCCTTCTGCTAACGCTAGTGGACATGTTGGCAATGCCACGCAAGCCATAGAACTTCTGCGCAAAGCACTGTCTCTTTTTTCAATTTCAAATTTTGCAATAAGCGCTTCAACCGCTTGTTTATTTTCCTCTGAAATAGTCCCTAAAATCAAGTTTTGATTTCCTGAGAAAATAAAATTGGAAACATTTAATTGCGCTACTTCATACAAAAACTGCTTTTGATACGGCTTCACTACTCCGTGTTCTACGAAAAGTGTGTAAAACCATTGCCCCGCATGATTTTGTTCCCAGCCAAATCGGTCATTTCGTTCGGTAAATTCGTAAGCTCGTTCTGGTTCTAATTCAAAACCAATGCGTTTTTCCAATTCTTTTTTGAAACCTTCCACCGTCATTTTATCGACTGTGTATTTTAAACGCGATAATTTTCGGTCGGAACGATTTCCAAAATCCCTTTGAATAGTCAAAACTTCATAAACCGCTTTTAATGTTTTTTCTTCCGAATCGGTAAAACCAAGAACCGTTCCCAAACGAGAATACGTATTTGGATTTCCGTGAGTTGTTGCCAAACCACCACCAACAGCTATGTTAAAACCTTTCAACTCATTGTTTTCCACTATCGCAATTAAGCCTACATCATTCGTAAAAACATCCACATCATTACTTGGCGGAATTGCAATGGCAATTTTAAATTTTCTTGGCAAATAACGATCTTCATACAATGGATCAGCCTCAACTGAGCGTTCGTATAATTTTTCGCCATCTACAAAAATCTCATAATACGCTTGTGTTTTAGGAAGCAATAATGTTGAAATTTTATCGGCATACGCATGAATTTGTTCGTGCAAAGGCGACAATTGCGGATGCGAACTCACAATTACATTTCGGTTGACATCTCCACAAGCCGCAATAGAATCTAAAGCTGCCGTGTTAAATACCTGAATTGTCGGTCGCAATTGGTGTTTTAACAAACCATGCAATTGAACCGTTTGACGCGTTGTAATTTTTAAAGTTCCTGTTCCGTATTGTTCCGAAATATTATGCGTTGCAATCCACTGTTCTGCATTTATGGTTCCGCCGGGAATGCGCAGCCTAATCATAAAAGAATACAGTTTGTCTAATTTTTTTTCAGCGCGTTCTGCTCTTCTGTCTCGGTCATCTTGAACATACATTCCGTGAAATTTCACTAAAGTTTCATCTCCATCGCGCACATTTCCTGTGAAATTATCTAAATCGATACTTTCTTTTAACGTTCCTCTTAGCCCGTCACTTTTTGTTTTTATTCCTTCTACAGGTGATAATTTTTCGCTCATAATTTTTAGTAAATAGTGATTAGTGATTAGAAAAAGGATAAAAGCTCTTTATTAATTACTAAAGACTAGTCACTCATTAATACACGTCTTTTTGATATTTTCCGTCTAGTTCCATTTGTTCCAAAATAGCTTTTGCTTCTTCTAAATCCACTTTTCGTTCGGAAGAAATTACGTCTAAAATGGTATTTTCAACATCTTTACTCATTGGACTTTTTTGGCCACAAACATATATTGAAGCTCCGTTTTCTAACCATTCATTAAATTCTTTGGCTTTTTCTTTAATTCGATCTTGCACATAAATTTTTCGTTCCTGATCTCTTGAAAAAGCAGCGTCAAATCGAGTTAAAATTCCCGAAGCAATCCATCCTTGAATTTCAGTTTGATAATAAAAATCTAACACAAAATGCTGTTCACCAAAAAACAACCAGTTTCTTCCTTCGGCGGCTGCTTCATCGCGATGTGCCAAGAAACTTCTAAAAGGCGCCACACCCGTTCCAGGACCAATCATGATAATATCAGTATCGTGCGATGGCAATCTGAAATTGTTGTTTTTGTGAATGTAAAAGTCAATTTCGGTTCCCTTTGGCAAATCAGCTAAAAACTGCGAACAATGTCCAGTTTTTTGAATTTCAGACACATAAAACGTGCTTAATGTAACTGCAATATGCACTTCGCCATCGTGTGCATTAATATCTGAAGCGATAGAATACAAGCGCGGCGCAATTGGATGCAACAAATCGGCAACGGCTTCCGGATTTATTTTAGCTATTTTATAGTGCTCCAAAACATATAGCAAATCGGCTTTTTCTTCTGTTATTTCAATTTGAAAAGCTTCAGCCAATTTTTCTAAATTCTTCTTCGATAATCCTAGAACATTTTTGGTTTTAAACAATTCATATTGACTTTCATCTCCAAGAATTGCTGCAATTTTTCGAAGTTCGTTTTCGTCATTTTTTGGATAAAAACCAATGGCATCGCCCGGTTCATATACAATTTCTTCATTAGGTGTAATTTCAATATGATAGGTTTCTTTGTTGGAACCTGTATCATTTAAAACCACTTTATGCGAAATAATTCCCGTTAAATTCTTTTTGTGCGAAGTTGACGTATTAGATTGCACTACCACAGGTTGGGCACTCTCCGTTGTATTTCCGGATAAAGCCTTTTTAATATCTGTCTCCCAATGGGTTACCAAATCAGCATAATCCACATCAGCTTTTACCAGAGGCAACAAGCGTTTAGCACCTTTTTGTTCCAAAACCTCATCAAGCAAAATTCCGGCTTGACAAAACAACGGATAAGAAGAATCTCCAAGTCCGAAAACAGCAAATTGCAAATCACTCAAATCAATTGTTGAAGCTTTAAGCGTTTCGTAAAACTCGTTTGCATTAATCGGAAACTCACCATCGCCTTGTGTACTGACAATGAAAAGAGCTACTTTTTCCTTTTTCAACTTATTGATATCAAATTGAAAAACATCAGTTAATTTAGCCTGCGTTTTCTCTTTTTTCAAGTTTGCTAGCAACTGCGTTCCTACTTTTTTGGCATTTCCGGTTTCGGTTCCATAAACGATTAACGGTTTTATCTGCAACGGAACAGTAATTTGCTCTGGCGCAACATTAGTGCTACCCAAACTTCCTTCTAAATAACCTGCCAAATACCCTTTTGTCCAAATTATTTCTTCGCGGTTAGCTTGCTTCACTAACTCCTTTAACAATGCTAATTTATTATCAGACAGCATCTTTCAATACAATTTTATGATTATCAAAATATGATTTTGTAGTGTTGTTTTCTTTAATCCAAGCAAAATCTTGGTGTAAATTCACAACATTTCCAACGATTAGTAAAGTAGGAACATGTTCAAACTCCGGTAGTGTTTCTTTCTTTAATTCTTCATACGAAAACACTTTGGTTTGCTGAAATGGCGTGGTTGCTTGCTGAATTACCGCAATGGCTTTTGACTCAACCAATCCGTTTTGAAGTAAAGACTGCGACAACGTGTTTAATTGCTGACCGCTCATGTAAAAAACCAAAGTATCATCGGTCACTGCCCAATCTTTCCATTGTTCTTGTTGGATGTGATTTAGGTTATACAACGTCAAAAAACGAACTCCTCTCGAATATTCTCTAGCCGTCAACGGAATTCCGGCGTAAGCTGCCGCACCGAAAGCCGCTGATATTCCGGGAACAATTTCGTAATCAATATTATTTTCCTTCAACACTTTCAATTCGTCTAAAACATTGGAAAACAACATAGAATCGCCACCTTTTAAACGCAAAACCAATTTCCCTAAAAGAGCATATTCCACGATTAAATCATTAATTGATTCTTGCGGTGTATGAATTCCTTTTGAACATTGCTTGCCTACATAAATCACCTCAGCCTTTTTATTGGCATAATTTTCAATCAATTCGGGCGACACCAATCGGTCTGTGAGAATCACATCTGCTTGCTGAAGATACTTCAGCGCTTTAACGCTAATTAAATCGGGATCTCCAGGACCAGCACCCGCTAAAATGACTTTTCCTCTCTCTAAATACTTCATTTTTTTTCTTTTTGGACATAAGTATGGCTGTCCTACTTATAAAAAGTAAGATTAAAGCTATACTTACGAAATACTATTTGATTTTTATTTTAGAACAATCCTTCGATTGAAAGGTAACGCTCTCCCGTGTCGTAATTAAATGTTAAAACGACTGCGTCATCCGGAAGACTTTCGATTTTTTTAGATACTGCAGCTAAAGAAGCACCTGTTGAAATTCCGACTAAAATTCCTTCTTCTTTGGCGATATTTCTAGCATAATCAAACGCTTCGTCTTTACCCACAGTGATTACTTCGTCAATTAATTCAGGTCTGTACACTTTAGGAAAAAATCCAGCTCCGATTCCTTGTAATGGATGCGGTCCCGGTTCACCACCACTCAACACCGGAGATGCTTCAGGTTCTACTGCGATTACTTTTACATTCGGAAATTTTTCTTTTAAAACCGAAGCCACACCTGTAATGTGTCCGCCTGTTCCAACACCTGTAATTAGGTAATCTACACCATCTGGAAAATCGGCTAAAATTTCTTGAGCAGTTGTTCGTTGGTGTACTTCAACATTGGTAGGATTATCAAATTGAGAAGGCGACCATGCATTTGGAATTTCTTTCACTAATTCGGCAGCGCGTTCAATAGCTCCTTTCATTCCTTTTTCACGCGGCGTTAAATCGAATTCGGCTCCATAAATTTCCATCAATTTTCTTCGCTCTACACTCATGGATTCCGGCATGACTAAAATCACTTTATACCCTTTTACAGCAGCCACTAAAGCTAGTCCGATTCCCGTATTACCAGAAGTTGGTTCTACGATAACACTATCGGGTTTCAACAAACCTTTTGCTTCAGCATCTTCAATCATTGCCAAAGCAATTCTGTCTTTAATACTATTTCCGGGATTTGTTCTTTCTAATTTGATGAATACATTTTTATCAGCACCGAACAATTTGTTCAATTTAACTACTGGTGTATTTCCGATAGTTTCTAAAATATTATTTGCTTTCATATTTATTGGTTTTATTATTCTAAAATTATATACTGAAATCGATTATTTTACTGGTATCGATTTTATCTTTCACAATGACTTCACTTTTATGAAAAACCAAAGTTTGAGAAGGAACACTTTCGGTTAACCAAACATTTCCGCCAATTACGGAACCTTTTCCTACGATTGTTTTTCCTCCTAAAATAGTTGCATTCGCATAAATAATCACACCATCTTCAATAGTCGGATGTCTTTTTTGCTCGGCTTTGTCTTTACTCACACTTAAAGCTCCTAGTGTAACCCCTTGATAAATTTTTACATCATTTCCTATTTCTGCGGTTTCTCCAATCACTACTCCGGTTCCATGGTCGATAAAAAAGCGTTCCCCAATTTTAGCCGCCGGATGAATATCTATTCCTGTTTTAGAATGTGCATATTCTGAAAGAACTCTTGGAAAAACCGACACTTCTTTGTTCCAAAAAAAGTAGGCTATTCTATGAACTACTATGGTAAAAAAACCAGGATAAGACATCAACACTTCACTACGTGATTTTGCTGCCGGATCAAACTCCAATATAGCATCTAAATCTGCCAGCAAAAGCTTGTGAATAGTTGGTAATTCTTCAAAAAATGAAGCTGTAACTTCTGAAGCTTTTTCTACCTGCAATTGTTTCAAGAAAGTAGTCAATTCACTTTTCAACTCTGCAACTTTTTCTTCAAACAAATCAAAGCGACAACTTTCTTCTCCTGCTAAAAACAGCCATTTAAAAAGCTCTTCACTCCAAATTTCTGCTTTAAATTTATCAAACAAAAAAAGTTGCTGCTGTTGCTTAAAATCAAATAATTCTTTTAATTTATTTCCCATTTTTTTCGAATATGGTTAAAAAACAAAAAGCCTCTGTGGATTTTCACAGAGGCTTTTTAGTATAATAGTTTCTTTTTAACTACATGTAATAGCGTTCCTCTGCGGATAGTATCCCCATACAAGTACACATATTACAACAAGTAAATTTCATTTTTTTCTACATTTGAATACTGCAAATTTACAACTATTCTTGTAACTGCAAAAAATATCAATAAAATTTTCTAATTAAAATCAATATTTAATTATTTTATAGTTTTTTATTCTAAAAAATAAGCTATCAAAGTAATTCGTCTATAAAACCCTTTCAACCTAATTCTTAATAAATCTTGATGTTCCTTTACCTTCATCTGTTTGAAGAGATACAAAGTAAACTCCCGGAGGAAGATCTGAAACATTAATTGAGTTTAAAAAAGATGAACCAGATAAAGCTGAAACTACTCTTCCATTTATATCACTAATAGACAAACTATTTACAGCTACATTATCTTTTACTGTAATATTTATTATATCTCCTGCAGGATTCGGATAAAGTGAAAAGTTCTTTTTAAAGAAATCCTCAGAACTTAAAGGTCTATCCACCGAAAAAGTATCTATAGCTATAATATCAGAATTTGTACCTGAAGGTCCTCCATTTGTTACATAATATCTAAAACCTATTCTACATGAAACTTCTCCTGTCAAACCAGTAACTGTGTATGAATATTGTGTCCATGTAAAAGGATAATCTGTAGTTGTTAAATTAGGATTAACCGAAACTGCGAGAGTTGTAAAAGCGCCTACCCCTGTAGCTCCCGACGGATTTCCGCTTGTTGAGGTATCTGTAGAATTTAACCTTACTTCTAATCGATCCGGATAAATAGTACCCGTACCTGTTCCTCCTTTTCTAGTATAAAAAGAAATAACATCTCCATTTTGCAATGTCAAAACAGGTGTAATCAACCAATTACTAATTGTTCCTGTACCTCCGGTAGTACTGTTATAGTTACATAATGCAAATGAAGTTGTTCCTCCTGCTTGTCCTCCACCAGAAAAAGCAGTTCCTCCACCTTGTGCCCAAGTTGAGGCTCCTAAAGGCGAACTCTGATTTGTTGATATCCAGCCAGCGGCAGTTAAATTTGCAAAGACATCAAACCCTTCAGTTAATAAATTTTGAGCATTAAAAGTCATTGACACCATCAATAGACATAAAATAAGTAATGTTTTTTTCATATATTTCATTTTTAAATTACATCAAATTTACATATTTTTATGATTTGTTTTACATTTTAACAAAACAAAAATGTTAAATTATTAACAAATATTGATTCACAAAAACATGTCTTCTCATAAAAAAATAACGCTTAGAAAAATAATTATACTTGATTTTAAAAAAGTTATTGGTTTTAATAAACTTATTAATAACTTTGCAAACGAATTCAGAGGAAAAATTTGAACTGATTGCAACCTCGTAAAAAAATGCTAAAGCAGTACATTTACTTCTTTTAGCTTTTTTCTGCAATAAATTTTCCCTCACTTATTTAATAAATTAAATTATTATGGCTTATTTATTTACGTCAGAATCTGTTAGTGAAGGACATCCGGATAAAATTGCGGATCAAATTTCGGATGCATTAATTGATAACTTTTTAGCCTTTGATGCTGAGTCAAAAGTTGCTTGTGAAACCCTAGTTACTACAGGACAAGTTATTTTAGCTGGTGAAGTTAAATCAAAAACTTATTTAGATGTTCAACAAATTGCTAGAGATGTAATTAAGAAAATTGGTTACACGAAAAGCGAATACATGTTTGAAGCTAATTCATGTGGTGTACTTTCTGCTATTCACGAACAATCACAAGATATTAACCAAGGAGTTGACAGAGCAAGTAAAGAAGAACAAGGTGCCGGTGACCAAGGAATGATGTTTGGTTATGCAACTAGTGAAACCGAAGAATACATGCCTCTTGCCTTAAAATTATCGCACCAACTTTTACAAGAGTTAGCTGCTTTACGAAGAGAAAACTCAGCTATTACGTATTTAAGACCCGACGCTAAAGCGCAGGTTACTTTAGAATATTCTGATGATAACAAACCTGTTCGTATCGACGCTATTGTCGTTTCTACACAACATGATGAGTTTGCTGACGAACCAACGATGTTAGCTAAAATCAAAAAAGATATTATTGAAATTTTGATTCCTAGAGTTATTGCTAAAAATGAGCAATATGCACATTTATTCAATAGCGATATTAAATATCACATTAATCCAACCGGAAAATTCGTAATTGGCGGACCACACGGAGATACCGGATTAACAGGAAGAAAAATTATTGTAGACACTTACGGTGGTAAAGGTGCTCACGGCGGTGGTGCTTTCTCTGGTAAAGATCCAAGTAAAGTAGACCGTTCGGCAGCTTATGCAACTCGTCATATTGCTAAAAACTTAGTAGCTGCAGGTATTGCTGATGAAGTTTTGGTTCAAGTTTCTTATGCTATCGGTGTAGCAGAACCAACAAACATCTATGTTAACACTTACGGAACAGCAAAAGTTGCTTTAAATGACGGAGAAATTGCTAAAAAGGTTGCCGAAATTTTTGACATGAGACCTTATTTCATTGAACAACGTTTAAAACTGCGTAATCCAATTTACAGTGAAACTGCTGCTTACGGACACATGGGAAGAACTCCTGAAGTGGTAACTAAAACTTTCACTTCGCCGAGCGGAGAAACTGTTACAACCGAAGTAGAATTGTTTACTTGGGAAAAATTAGACTTTGTAGATAAAATCAAAGAAAAATTTAATCAATAAAAAAAGGAGCTTTAAAAGCTCCTTTTTTTATAAACTATATTTCAAACTTAGAATGATATATCGAGGCTGCACTACATAACTAGAAAAACTACTCGTTCCTCCTAACTGGTTAAAACTGTTAGAATTTAGTCCTTTCGTTTCTAAAAGGTTGGTTCCCGATAATTTCCATTCCCATTTGCTATCTTTCTTTTGATACATTATACTTGCCGATAAGAAATCGTATTCTGAATCAATTGATTTTCCTTTATTTCTGTTGTGATAATAGCTATATTCTGAAACAAAAGAGAATGCATCCCAGAAATAATATTCTAACTCTATTGAAGGATTATCAGTATAGAAAATATCACTTGAGTTGTCATTTATGGTATACGCGTATTCTAAACTTAAATTTGGTAACTCCTTATAATTGGTTGAAAATCGAACATAATAATTTTGGGTAAACGATTCCGTTGCTTGAACCACATCTTCTCCAGTGTTATACACACGAATATTATTAAATTTACTCCAATTTAAGCTCAAACCACCAGAGCCTTTGTAATATTTCAAGAAGCTTCTACCGTAATTTCCGGAAGCTGATAAGGTTTCATCTGCAAAATTAGAATCCATATTTACTGCAGTAGAAACTTGGTTAATACTACTTAAATAAGCTCTGTTTTTTACCGCATCTACTTGTCTGGTGTAACTTAAATTGGCAAAAATGTTCTCAAAATTGAACATATTGTATTTAAAATATCTCAAACTATGTACTTGCGATAATGAATTCTCTAAATATCTATTTCCTTGAAACAAACTGTTATAATTCGAAAACACATATCCTTCAGCTAATTTCACGATATCAGTAAAATTATTGGTCAATGAAAAATTATACGTTAATGTTTCTGATTTTTTAATTTGCCACAAAGCATAAAAATCAGGTAATAAACGATTAAAGTTTCTAGAAAAAGACTCTCCTAATTGTGAATCTTTTGTCGTGTAATGATGTGCACTAACTCCCGGATTAAAAGTAAATTCTCCGAAAATAAATTTGTAATGTAATCCTAAGAAAGCATCATTAAAAGCATAATTCACATTGTTACTATTTTCTGCATCTGATAAATCATTTTGTGTTCCGTTGTCTAAAATTTGGAAAATACTGGAATCAAAATTTTGATACGAATACGTATTCCCTAAAGTTACATTGATATTGCTTTTTGGTGTAAGCATGTAATAATAATCAAATTTAGCATCTGATTTATTGGTTTTTACAAATCTTTTTTGGGTAATATCATCACGCGTTTGTGTATTATCATATCCTAAAAGGGTAAACGGAAGTGTTTCTAAATTAGCATTATAAAACGGATCTTCCTCTTGATATAAATGCTGTGCTTCAAAAGCAAATACATTTTTATCATTCAACGTGTAATAATAATTCAGGTTTTGATTAAAGCTAATAGGCTTCTGCTCTTTATTGGTGAAAATTGTCCCCGCTTCAGAAGAAACCACACTTTGATTTTCATCTTGTTTTGAATATTTTACAAAAGAATCGTAGTCAAAATGAACTTTGTCGGAAGGTACATAACTCGAACTGAATTTGAACATCCCTAAATTACTGCTTTGCTCGGTAATCTGGCTTCTGGTTTCTTTTGTATTCGTAGAACTTCCGACCGGAAGGTCATTTACCGAATTGGTCAAAATATTGGTCTTGTTGCCTAGATAAATACCAAATCCGCTTAATGTCCACGCTTTTGACGGATTGTAACTGAAATTAGCTGCACCAAATTTAGTATCAATATTTGCTGCCTGATTGTTTCGCAATCCTAAAATACCTAAATCGTTTGACGTTACATTAAAAGAAGAACCTCCTTTTTTAGACATGTTCCTAAAGCCACCCGTAAACTTAAAATAATCGCTCATGGTTAACGGCAACTCACCAATATTGTTGATGTTTCCAATAACATTGATGCTATATTTCGGGCTGTAATAAAATAGTTTTGGATTCACAATATAACGTTCGTCTTCATGTCCTACTCCGATTCCTGCTGTAACATCTCCAAACCAAAAGTTCTTTTTCCCTTCTTTCAATTTAATGTTTATCGCTACATTTTCTTCGTTGTTTTCTAATCCTTTCAAATTAGAAACTTCGTTATAATTGCGCAACACTTGGATTTTATCTAAAGCATCGGCCGGAATGTTTTTAGTAGCAATTTTAGTATCGCCATCAAAAAAATCTTTTCCTTCCACCATTACTTTCTGAACGGTTTTTCCTTCTACCTGAATTTCTCCATCTTTATTTACTTCAACACCTGGAAGTTTTTTCAATACGTCTTCCAGTTTTCGTTCCGTTCCGTTGGTGAACGAATCCGAATTATACACGATAGTATCTCCCGAAATGGTAACCGGCATTTCATATACTACTTCAACATCTTTTAACTGTACTCCTTGGCTCATTAAAATATCATACGTCATATTTTGTCCAGTTGTACGAACAGCTTTTTCATAGGATTGAAAACCAATATAACTTGCCTTTATCGAATATGATGCATTCGCTTTCAAATTCAATACATATTTTCCCTTTTCATTGGTAATGGCATAGGAATCCATAGCTTTGGTGTCATTATTGACAGCCATAACGTTTGCCATTTCTAAACCAAGTCCGGTACTGTCCTTTACGGTTCCTTCAAAACGAATATTTTGAGAAAAACTTATCGTGGTAATGAATAAGAAGAATAAAAATAGATTTTGTTTCATTTGGGTATACAATGTTTAACTTAACAAGACTAATTTTTTTCTGATTTGTTACAAATCAGTTTACTAAATGTTGTTCTTAGACCTCTTTTTTGAGAAAAGGTTTAATTCATCTTTATTTCTATAACTCCATTATCATTCATCATGCTTTTTAATTTTTTCTCCTGAATCTTGTCAAACTCCTTTTGAGTTACTATTTTTCCACTTTTGGGCGCTTTTATTTCTATCTTTTCATTTGTATTCAAAACTATTTTACTGCATAAATATGTTGTATTTGATTCGTGCAGTTCCAGTATTAAACCAGGCAAGCCCCAATATTTCCCAGGCCCGTTTGACACCGGAATATCTAATGTATACCAAGCTTCTATCACCTGATCTTTAGGCTCTGTTATTGAAA
This sequence comes from Flavobacterium sp. U410, assembly GCF_053570605.1. Lineage (NCBI taxonomy): Bacteria > Pseudomonadati > Bacteroidota > Flavobacteriia > Flavobacteriales > Flavobacteriaceae > Flavobacterium > Flavobacterium sp. U410. The sequence continues at coordinate 68,242 of NZ_JBSEFI010000008.1, read as the reverse complement.
AAAGTTGTGTTTTTCCATCTTCTTTCTTCTTTTTAAAATTTTCATATTCTTCTATATCTTTTTCAGTTACCGGAATTGTTATTTGCGCTTTATAGCAGGTATAGTTTCCTATTTTCTTTTGTTCGTTTGTCATTATCCAATTAAATTGCTCTAATGAATCTATGACTAAAAATTCTTTCCCGAAAAGATCTTTATTCGTTACAAATTGTTTCTTTTTAAAATCTTTGTAGAACTTTGAATCGCTTCCGCCTCCAAAAACCGTTTCAACTCTAACACCTCCGGAGGATGGTTTTGGCGTTTCTAATTTTTTTTCTTCCTGATAAATAGACTCCAAATTGGTAAATTCCAATATGAATGTTTTCTCAAACGCTTTTTTCATTTTTTCCATCATTTGCTCTTTTATTTCAGGAGTTATATTATCACTTGAAATATTAAAATCTTTTAATTGAGTTTGAGAAGAATAATAAGCTATCCCTTGAAAATTTTGGGAAAAACAATGAGTCGTTAGCAACAATACTATAATTCTAAAAAATAAAGTTTTCATTTTTAATTGATTTTAAATTTATCAATACAAATTAATTTCTTTCTCTTTTAATACTTGGTTAACTTTTGTTAACGTATGTTAATGGAAACACTCATAATCAAATAGTTGTTATTTTTGGAAAATGGAATTCAATACAAGAAAAATAATAGTCTTTATCTCTATCATTGTTTTATCAACCATTTGTTTACAAGCATATTGGAACTATAAAAACTATGTCGCTAATAAAGAACGGTTAACAAATGAAGTCCAAATTGCCTATGACAATTCGTTAGAAACATATTTTGACGAGACTTCCAAAGAAACTTTTATAAGTCTTTTCAGTTCTGATTCTACTGTTCAAATCAACGATTTTATAGATAAGATGAAAACGGAATCTTTTTTTAAAAAGGCTTCAAATAAGAAAGAATTCCCTGATTCTTTGTTGAATTCATCTACAAAACTGTCTGTTGCTGTTAAAGAAATTGACAATGATAGTACAAAAGCACAAAATCGTTTTTTGGAGACCAAATCTATCATCAGATCTATTGATATTCAAAGAAATCCGTCAATTACTGTTTTAAAAGGAAAAAAAGCCTTTGATTCTATAGGAGGATTAGAACACTTCCCTAGCAAGATTACAATATCTTTAACTAATGATAGTATAAGATATGCTATGCTAGATTCTATTTTTAAAATAGAACTAGAGCGAAAAAACATTGTCTTACCTGATTATAATTTTGATCACTTTAAAAAGGATTCTCTTTTATATTCATATCCTCAAAATAAAAAAAAGTCAGAAGTAAAAGTTGTTCCAAATTCGGTGTATCTTAAACCAAATGAAACTATTACTCTCAACTATAATTATCCGAAAGAATTACTAATCAAAAGAATGGGCAGCGAATTGATCTTATCTTTTTTGTTTTCTACAGGAGTGATCGGGTGCTTTTATTTTTTACTCTACATTATTAAGAAACAAAAAAAGACCGATGAAATTAAAAATGATTTCATCAACAATATAACACATGAATTTAAAACACCTATTACAACAATAACTTCCGCTTTAGAAGGCATGAGTAAATTTAATCCTGAGAATGACATTACAAAGAACCAAAAATATATTTCCATGTCATTTGACCAATTGCATAAACTGGAAAAAATGGTGGAGAAAATTTTAGAAACAGCTACTTTAAATACGGATCAGCTCTATCTGAACAAAGAAAACATCCTTCTTATTCCTTTTATAAAATCCATTCTTGAGAAACATCAGGAAACCACCGCCAAACCCATTCTATTTACTACCGAAAAAGACTATCTTACCGTTTATGGCGATTCTTTTTATTTAGAGAATGTTATTTCTAATCTAATTGACAATGCTATTAAATATGGTGGTGATACTATTACTATCAACTGCTTTTGTTTGAATAAACAAATTGTTATTGACGTTATGGATAATGGTAATCCAATTCCAAAATCAGAAGAAAAAATTGTCTTTGAAAAATTTTACAGGATTCCAAAAGGAAATTTACATGATGTAAAAGGCTATGGAATAGGACTCTATTATGCTAAGGAGATTATTGAAAAACACAATGGAACATTGGAATTACTAAGAACAAATGAAACTATTTTCAGAATAACATTACCAGATGAGCACTAAAATCAACATTCTTTTAGCGGAAGACGAAACTTCATTAGGAATTATTATTAAAGAGAGTTTAGAGAGCCGAAACTTTTCTGTTACACTATGTGAAAATGGAGAAAGTGCTTTTGAACAATTCCAAAAATCAGATTTTGACGCTCTAATTTTTGATGTAATGATGCCTAAAAAAGACGGATTTACATTAGCCGAAGAAATAAGACATCTTAATAAGACGATACCGATTCTCTTTTTAACTGCCAAATCTCAGACAGAAGATGTTGTAAAAGGATTTAAAATCGGATGCAATGATTACATAAAAAAGCCATTCAGTATTGAGGAACTGATTGTTCGAATTATTGCATTAACCGGTAAATCTCAAGATATTAAAACAGAAACAAAATTCACTATCGGAACATATCAATTTGATACTGAATCCCAGTTTTTAATCCATCCCGATAAAACTTTCAAGCTCACCAGTCGAGAATCGGCATTGTTAGAATTTTTAGTTCAAAACAAAGGGCAAGTCATTGAAAGAACCTTAATCCTTAATTCTGTTTGGCAAAATGATGATTTTTTTAGTGGTAGAAGTATGGACGTTTTTATTACGAAATTAAGAAAAAAATTAAGCCTCGATCCAACCGTAGCCATCATTAACAGTCGAGGTCGAGGCTATAAATTAATATTCTAATTATCTTGGACCAAATCCGCCGCCGTGTCCGCCATTCCTATTATTACGAAACATTTCTCTCATTTCTTTCATCTTCTTCATTACAATTTCATTGTATTCCTTTTGTGTGACTTCTTTTCCTTTTGTTGAAGGCTTAATCTCTACTTTTTCTTTTGAGTTCAACACAATTTTTGAACATAAAACCGTGGTTTGACCGTCATTTACTTCCAGAATTAATCCCGGAAGTCCCCAATAATTTTCAGGTCCTTGATTTACCGGAATCTCAGGAGAATACCACGCTGTAATGACTACTTCCTTAGGAATCTCAATTTGATCCATAAAATTAGTCGTCTTACCAGAATCGCTTACTGTATCTTTTTTAGGTTCTGTTCCTTCCTTAGCTTTTTCATCCTCATTTCTTTTTCTCATTCGGAAGTTTCTAAAATCAGACTCATCGACTGGTTTTACTGCTGTAGCTTTAAAACAAGTATAATTTCCAATCTTTTTGGTTTCACTTTCTAATTTCCATTCTAATTTTGGCAATGTATCTTTGATCAAAAATTCTTTACCCATAAATTCTTTATCTTCAACATACATTTTGTCTTTTACATTTTTATAATGTGTTCCGCCACCGCCCATCATTCGCATCATTCGTCCGCCACTTTCCTGTCCGGGCATATCTAATTTTTCTTCTTCTTTATAGATTGATGCTGTTCTATCAAAATTTAGAATAAACGTTTTTTCAAACATTTTTTTCATACGTTCCTCCATATTTTTTTGCATTTCCGGAGTGATATCTTTAGGCTTTGGCATATTTTTCATCATTTCAGTCGTACTTGTTTTGGACTCGTACACTGCCATTCCCTGAAAATCTTGGGCAAAAGACACAAAACCAATCAATAAGGTTAAGGAATACAGAATTCTTTTCATAAAAATATTGTTTAATTATTTTAGACTATTTTTTCAAGTATTTGTTACAAATTTTATTTTTTTACAGCATTATTGCATTAACTTTAGACAAAAATTAACGCTAAAAGTTTAATGCATTACAGCTTGAAATTTAATTTATTTTTCCTTTTTCTATTTTTTAATCTTTCGCTTTGGTGCCAAAAGACGGAAAAAACTGTTTTTACAGATAGTTTATCTTTAAAGGAAGCTTCCCGATTTATTGGTCGAGATGCATTTGACAATTACTATTATATCAAAAATAATGCTTTGGTAAAAAAAGGAAATCAAGGAATAAAAGAATATAAAAATGTTGCCTTAGGAAGTATTGAAACTGTCGATATTTTGAATCCATTGCAAATTGTTCTTTTTTATAAGGATTTCAACAGCGTCGTGCTTTTAGACAATCAACTGAACCAAACGATCAGCATCAACGGAAATGAATTAAATGGTTTAATAAGTTTTGAAAACATTGGTTTAGCCTCACAAAACCGATTTTGGTTTTACGACAGTATTTCTCAAAAAATAGGATTGTACCAATTTAAAACCAATCAATACAAACTGATCTCTACACCCATAAACAGTAAAATTGTTTTTTTTCAATCAGATTATAATTATGCTTTTTGGGTAGATGAAAATCAATCTGTTTATGGTATCAATCTATTTGGTAAAATTTTTAATTTAGGAAATCTGCCTTCTTATGAAATGCTGCAGTTTATCAATGAGAAACAATGTGTTTTTTTCGAAAACGACCATTTTTCAATATACAATTTTGAAAATAAAGAAATTACCTCTATCGCAACAGATCAAAAAAGCTTGATTAATTTCTTCTATAAAGAAGGAATTTTGTCTATTTTTACCCCTTGGAAATCTATTCTTAATTACAAAATAAATTGATAATGCATATTGCAGTTGCAGGAAATATCGGGGCAGGAAAGACAACACTAACTAAGCTTTTATCGAAACACTTTAAATGGGAAGCTCATTTTGAAGATGTAGTTGACAACCCTTATTTAGATGATTTTTACCATCAGATGGAGCGTTGGAGTTTTAATCTTCAGATTTACTTCCTAAACAGTCGCTTCAGACAAGTGTTACAAATTAGAGAAACCGGAAAAACTACTATTCAAGATAGGACAATTTATGAAGATGCTCATATTTTTGCACCTAATCTTCACACTATGGGTTTAATGACTAACCGTGATTTCAACAACTATAAATCACTATTTGATTTAATGGAAGATTTAGTTGGCGCACCTGATTTATTGATTTATTTGAGAAGCTCTATTCCTAATTTGGTAAACCAAATTCATAAAAGAGGAAGAGAATATGAAAACTCGATTTCAATTGATTATTTAAGCCGATTGAATGAGCGCTATGAAGCTTGGATCCAAACGTATGACAAAGGAAAATTGTTAATCATTGATGTAGATAACATTAACTTTGTAGACAATCCTGAAGATTTAGGAATGATTATTAACCGAATTGATGCCGAAATTAACGGTTTGTTTTAAACAACCAATTTTTATAGAAACAAAAAACCGATTGCTAAGCAATCGGTTTTTTTATTTTTAGATACTGAATAACCCTTCCGGTTTGTTTTCAATAGCATCAAATCTGTTTTTACAAGTTGCGAAAGCTTCTTTTGCTTCGTTAACATCTCCCCATCCACCAACATCAACTTTTTTGTTTTCAAGATCTTTGTACACTCTAAAGAAATGCTCAATTTCTTGAATTAAGTGAGGATTGATATCTGATAAATTGTTTAATTTATTAGCAACCGGATCAGAAACCGGAACACAAATGATTTTTTCATCCGGTCCTTTATCATCCGACATGTAGAAAATAGCGATTGGTTTTACCTCAACCACACAGCCAGGAACAGAAGGCTCAGTGAATAATACCAAAGCATCAAGCGGATCGTTATCTAAAGCTTGAGTTTCAGGAATGAATCCGTAATCCGCAGGATACATCATTGAAGAATATAACATTCTGTCGAAACGGATTTTTTTCAAATCAAAATCGTATTCGTACTTATTTCTGCTTCCTCTTGGAATTTCTACTAACACGTCGAAAGTAGTAACATTATCTGCTGTCATCTTTTATTTTTTATTTATATAAAGTCGACAAATTTAACATTATAAAACATTAGATGCAAAAATGTTATGCTAAAAAAATATACTTCTGAAAATTTAGAAATAGAAACCAAATGAAGCTTTTACGGCAAATCTTCTTGCATTTGGCATATCTAGGTAATTTCCACGCCATGCAAAATCAATTCGTAAAACTTTAAAAATATTACCTATACCCGCGTGATATTCCCAATATACATTTTCAGGAGCTACGTAATTTAATCCGGAAGCATTGATCAATTTATTTTCATCAGAAACTCTTCCGTAAACTCCTTTTACTCCAATAATTTCTCTTAAATTCAATTTTCTTATCCCCGGAATTCTGGAAAACAATCGTCCATTGAAATGATGCTCAAAGTGTAGTGAAGCATATTCATCGGCAACAAAATCATAATAATCTAATAAGTTATATGTATTATCTATAATAAACCACGATTGGTTACCCGGAACAACACCCATTAGACCTAAAGGAACTTCTCCAAATATTTTACCTGTTTCGAAAGTGGTAAATAAGCGTCCAAAACCGCCTACTAAAACAGGCTGTCTATAAAACAATTGTACTTTTTGGTAGTTAAAATCACTGTCTAAAACACCTTTGAATCCATTGCTATAACTCACAAAAAAACGAGCATAATTATTATCAACTTCTAATCGTTCTACACCATAACCTACCGTTTTTCGTTTAGGCGTGTATTCCATTACCAAGTTAATTTCAGACTGCTTTACTTCACTTTTTGTTTCTGACTGTGTTGCATCTGTAAAATAATCTAAACTAAATTGATCTGAAGCAGATTTCAATGTTCTATACGAGAAATTGGTCTGAAAAATCAGATTTTTAACCGGTTCTATTTCGGCTCCAAAAGTGGTCAAATTAACCGATGTCAATTTGTTGTTGGTTCCACTTGAAAACAGAGAAGAAGAAGCAAAGCTTCGACCTAAAACATCATTGGAAGTGGTTAGACTCACCCCTATTTGCTCTACATCTCTGCGGTTTCCGGCATGAAGGATCAATCGGTTTTTGGTATTCACCATCCACTTTCCGGAAATTCCATATTTGAATTTATTATCCTTGAAACCGTAAGCAGTATAGCCTTGTAATCTCCAGCGGTCGTTAGGACCAAAATAAGTTCGCCCTCCAATTCTGATTCGCTGTCCTTCTACATCATTATATCCGAAAGTGGAAAATATCGGCCCAAAATCAAAATTTCCAAACTGAATATAACCACTACCTAAGATTGTAGCTAAATTATAAATTCGTTTAAATTTAGGGACTGTTTGTAAAGTGTCCAACATCTTATAAATGCTGGATTCATTTTTATTTAAGCTTTCAAATCGATTTTCATCCCAGAAATCATTGGATTTAGCAAAGACTTCATTGTCATAAAAGTTAACTTCTTCTTTATAGAATTTTTCATCTTTAGGTTGATTGAACACATGATTCTTAACAATAGTGGTTCGTTTTCCATACAATCCTTTAGACTCTTCTTTTTTCGAAAAACTGAAATCAGACATCATGTAATCGCGCTTCAACAGGAAAACAGAATCGTTCAACACATCAAACTCTTGTTCAATATAGATTTCCTTTACCCAGTTGATATTGGCACTTTTACTAGCTTCCAGATTAATCTTTTTAATAGCCCATGTGGAATCATTAACCCAAAAATCGCCTTTAAAGGTTAATTCTCCTTTTCGTCTCGGATAATATACAATGTTGTAACACCACTTATTATCAATGTAAGCACTATCATTCAACACATAATTATACACATCAATTCCCGTTCTAGAAAGCGGACTTACAAAAGCTTTATCGAAAAATTTCAGATAATTATTATAAATATCATAATCCGCATATAAATCTTTGATAAAAGTATTTACTCCATCGCCACTACCCATTGCCTTTTTATTAGCGGTCAAGATTTCCTTTTTCTTTTTCATGACGTTATCGCCATAAACTTCGCTTAAACTTTCATTAATGAAAATGGGTAAAAATGCTTTTCCGGTAATTCGAGAAGTATCGATATTATCAAAAACAAACTCCATTCCTTTAAAAACTTTGCTCGCCATAAAAGCACTATCGATAGTATTGATATCAAATTCTACTTTTTCGTATTTATCGTACTTATATTGGTCGAACATGTGGAGTCCGTTTTTACGCTTTCTTGCCCAAATTTTTCGGAGAATATCAAGAGCCGGATTATTTTTCTTTGACGTTTTTCCGGTATAAACGACAACTTCTTTTAAAGTAGTTCCTTCTTTTAAAACAATTTTAAGATTAGCATTCAATCCTTTTTTAACCGGCACTTCTAATGTTTCAAAACCTACGAAAGAAACTATTAGAGCAGTATAATCATTTTGAGATTCAAAATAAAAACTTCCGTTTTCATCAGTAATAACGCCTTCTTTTGAATTTTTAAAAATGACATTTGCAAAAGGAATAGGCTCATCGAATTCGTCTACTACTTTCCCGCCCACTTTGGTTTGACCAAATGCAATCGTGCAAAAAAAACTAAACAACAGAAGGTATCTTAGCATATAGTTAGGTTTAAAAACAAAAAACTTCATCAGGGGTGTCTGATGAAGTTCCAAATATAAGAAGTTCTATCTTATTTATAAGTTACTTTTTTTACAGCTTTTATTAAATCGTTTGCATTAGGCAACCATTCTTTTAATAAAGCCGGAGAATATGGCGCTGGCGTATCAGCCGTAGTAATACGTTGAATAGGCGCATCCAAATAATCAAAAGCTCTTTCTTGAACCATATAAGTAATTTCAGAAGCAACAGAACCAAAAGGCCAAGCTTCTTCTAACACCACTAAACGGTTTGTTTTTTTCACTGAATTTAAGATCGCATCATAATCCATTGGGCGAACCGTTCTTAAATCGATGATTTCACAAGAAATACCTTCCTTAGCTAACTCATCAGCAGCGATGTAAGCTTCTTTTATAATTTTACCAAAAGAAACAATCGTTACATCAGTTCCTTCTCTTTTAATTTCAGCCACTCCAATAGGAATAGTATATTCTCCTTCCGGCACTTCACCTTTATCACCATACATTTGTTCAGACTCCATGAAGATAACAGGGTCATTATCACGAATAGCTGATTTCAATAATCCTTTTGCATCATAAGGATTTGAAGGCACTACTACTTTTAACCCCGGACAGTTAGCATACCAATTCTCAAAAGCTTGAGAGTGTGTTGCTGCTAATTGACCTGCAGAAGCTGTTGGTCCACGGAACACAATAGGAATATTGAATTGACCTCCTGACATTTGACGCATTTTTGCTGCGTTGTTGATAATTTGGTCAATACCAACCAATGCAAAGTTGAAAGTCATGAACTCAACAATAGGTCGATTTCCATTCATCGCAGAACCTACAGCAATACCCGCAAAACCAAGTTCGGCAATAGGAGCATCAATTACTCTTTTTGCACCAAACTCGTCAAGCATTCCTTTTGACGCTTTATAAGCACCATTATATTCCGCAACTTCTTCACCTATTAAATATATAGATTCATCACGACGCATTTCTTCGCTCATCGCTTCGCAAACTGCTTCTCTAAATTGTATCGTTTTCATTGTTTTTTATTATAATGTACAAACGCAAAAATAACAAAAATAAATTTATCAAGACTCAAATACCCAATAAAGGAAAAAATATTTACTAAAACCTTATAGTTAAAAAAAAATTAAATTATAACACCTAAAACACGTATAAAAATGAAATTTAATTAAAAAAAACATAAAATTATTTTAAAATTAAAATTTATTATGCACGCATAGTTTTTTATATATTTTTTTTTATTAACTTCGTGACGTAATAATAAATATACAAAAATCAGAATATGAAAATACTTGTTTGCATCAGTCACGTACCTGATACTACATCAAAAATCAACTTCACAAATGGAGACACAGAGTTTGATACAAACGGTGTTCAATTTGTAATCAACCCTAACGACGAATTCGGCTTAACCAGAGCCATTTGGTTTAAAGAACAACAAGGAGCAACAGTAACGGTTGTAAATGTTGGCGGAGCTGACACTGAAGCTACATTGAGAAAAGCATTAGCAATTGGCGCTGACGAAGCAATTAGAATTAACGCTAACCCAACTGACGGTTTATTCGTTGCTAAAGAATTGGCTGAAGTTGTGAAAAACGGAGGTTATGATTTAGTAATTGCAGGGACAGAATCAATCGATTATAACGGAGGAATGGTTCCGGGAATGTTAGCTACATTTTTAGGATATAACTTCATCAACTCTTGTATTAATATTGAAGTTACCGGAAACGATGTAAAAGCTGTTCGCGAAATAGACGGTGGTAAAGAAACTGTATCTACAGCTTTACCTTTAGTTATTGCCGGTAAAAAAGGTCTAGTAGAAGAAAAAGATTTACGCATTCCAAACATGAGAGGAATTATGATGGCTCGTTCTAAAGCATTAGCTGTTAACGAACCAACAAGTGCTGCAAGTGCAACAAAAGCTGTTAAATTTGAAAAACCAGCACCAAAATCGGCTGTAAAATTAGTAAGTCCTGATAACTTAGATGAATTGGTAAACTTATTACACAACGAAGCTAAGGTAATCTAATTCAAGTTTTAATTTTTAAATCAGAAAGTCATGTCAATTTTAATATATGCTGAATCAGCAGAAGGAAAATTTAAAAAAGTAGCTTTAGAATTAGCTTCTTACGCAAAAAAAGTAGCTGACGCTATGGGTACTTCAGTAACTGCTGTAACTGTTAACGCTAGTGATGTTAGCGAATTAGCAAAATACGGTGTAAGCAAAGTTTTAAAAGTATCAAGCGACAAATTAGCGAACTTCAACGCAAAAGCTTATGCTGATGTAATTAAACAAGCTGCTGAAAAAGAAGGGACAAAATTAGTCGTATTATCTTCAACTACAGATAGTTTATATTTAGCTCCGGTTGTAGCTGTAAACCTAAATGCAGGTTACGCTTCAAACGTAGTAGCTTTACCGGTAAGCACTAGCCCTTTCCAAGTAAAAAGAAACGCTTTTTCGAACAAAGCTTTCAATATCACAGAAATTTCAACGGATGTAAAAGTAATTGCTTTAGCGAAAAACTCTTTTGGGTTAGCTGAAGATGCTGTTTCTTTATCAGAAGAAGATTTTGCACCAGCTTTAAATGATGCAGATTTTAGCATCAAAACTGAAAATGTTGAAAAAGTAACCGGAAAAGTAACTATTGCTGATGCAGAAATTGTAGTTTCTGCCGGACGTGGTTTAAAAGGACCTGAAAACTGGGGAATGATCGAAGAGTTAGCTTCTGTTTTAGGTGCTGCTACTGCTTGTTCTAAACCCGTTTCAGATATCGGATGGAGACCTCACAGTGAGCACGTTGGACAAACTGGTAAACCGGTTGCCGCTAATTTATATATCGCTGTAGGTATTTCCGGTGCTATTCAACACATTGCAGGTATCAATGCCTCTAAAGTGAAAGTTGTCATCAATAATGATCCTGAAGCTCCTTTCTTTAAAGTTGCTGATTATGGTGTTGTCGGGGATGCTTTCGAAGTAGTTCCGAAATTAATTGAAAAATTAAAAGCTTTTAAAGCGAATAACGCATAATATTTTTTCAAAAAAAGTTTAAAATAAGAGTTATCTTTGTTAGGATAGCTCTTTTTTTTATTTTTGACGAATTAATAAAAGCGTGTTATCTACTTACACACCAAAAAAATATGAGTTTAGTTAAATTGACCATAAAAGGAATTTCGTATAGTCAAACCCAAAACGGTGCTTATGCGTTAATCCTGAATGAAGTGGACGGCGAAAGAAATCTACCTATAGTTATTGGAGCTTTTGAAGCCCAATCTATCGCTATTGCATTAGAACAAGATATAAAACCTCCGAGACCTCTAACCCACGATTTATTCAAGAATTTTGCGGATAGATTCGACATTGTCGTTAAACAAGTAATTATACACAAGCTAGTGGACGGCGTTTTCTTTTCCAGTATTATTTGCGAACGCGATAAAATTGAAGAGATCATCGATGCCAGAACTTCTGATGCGATTGCTTTAGCCATACGCTTTGGTTCTCCAATTTTCACTTATAAAAACATTTTAGATAAAGCGGGTATTTATCTAAATACAAATCCGGTTGAAGAAAACAAAGAAAATGTCGAAAATGAAGATGATATTTTATCGACTCCGGAAACTTTTGGTCTTGAACCAGAAGAAAAAAAAGTAACTAAAGACGACTTTAGTCAATATACTTTACAAGAACTTTACGACAAACTTGAAGAAGCTGTACAAAATGAAGATTATGAAAAAGCAGCTAAAATAAGAGACGAGATCTCAAAAAAAGAATCTTAAAAACTAATCCTAAAACCAAAGATGACTAAGAAAATTTCTTTCCTAATATTTTTCTGCCTTTTCAGCATAGGTATTTTTGCTCAAGAAATTGAAAAAAAATGGCAATTACAATCTTCTCAGAATGATTATTTAGAACTAAACAAAGGAACATATCAATTAAAGCTTTCTTCTGACAGTATTTTTCAAAAAGGAGATTACTGGATTCAAGACAATTATCTTTTCTTATTTGAAAACGGTTCAGATTCGCCAACAAAGCGTTTCTTAATTGAAACCAAAACAGATTCTACTTTAACACTAAAAAAAGGAAATGAAGCCTATTCTTTCTTTGCATCCAATAAAGTAAAGAAAAAAGAACTTCAAAAAGCGACCATTATCCCTAATCAAGGATTAAGTACTTCCGGAGTGATTAGAGGAATCGTTGGTATGATTGCTTTATTAGCCATTGCTTTTCTTTTTAGTTCTAACAAAAAAGCCATTAATTGGAAAACAGTTGGATTAGGATTGCTATCTCAATTGATTTTAGCTGTCGGAGTATTAAAAGTTTCATTTGTAAAATCAGCATTTGAATACGTTGGAAATCTATTTGTCTTAGTTTTAGACTTTACTAAAGCCGGAAGTGAATTTCTATTAGGCGGAATGGTAAACGTAGAAACTTTTGGATTCATTTTTATTTTTCAAGTGTTACCAACCATCATTTTCTTTTCGGCATTAACTTCTTTATTATTCTATTTAGGTGTTATCCAAATTGTTGTAAAAGGAATGGCTATGGTTTTAACCAAAATATTACAAATATCAGGAGCCGAAAGTTTATCAGTAGCCGGAAATATTTTCTTAGGTCAAACCGAAGCACCTTTGATGATTAAAGCTTATTTGGAAAAAATGAACCGAAGCGAAATACTATTGGTTATGGTTGGTGGTATGGCCACCGTTGCCGGCGGTGTTCTAGCTGCATACATCGGTTTTCTTGGTGGAAATGATCCTCTTTTGCGCTTGGAATTTGCTAAACACTTACTTGCTGCTTCAGTGATGGCAGCACCGGGAGCTATTGTAGTTTCAAAAATGTTGTATCCTCAAACAGAAAGCATCAATACAGAAGTTGAAGTAACTAAAGATAAAATTGGTTCTAATATTCTAGACGCCATTGCAACCGGAACTACAGAAGGTTTAAAATTAGCGGCTAACGTTGCTGCTATGCTTTTAGTTTTCATTGCTTTCATCGCTATGATTAATTATATGTTAGGATCATTCGGTAGTTTCACCGGATTAAATGATTTCATTGCAGCTCACACACCATACACTAAGTTCTCTTTAGAAACAATTCTAGGAATCATCTTTTCTCCATTAATGTGGTTAATTGGTGTGGCCCAAGAAGATATGATGTTAATGGGACAATTGTTAGGAATTAAATTAGCTGCCTCAGAATTTGTGGGCTACATTCAGTTGGCCGAACTTAAAAACGCCGCTAACGACATTCACTTTACGTATGAGAAGTCTGTAATTATGGCAACTTATATGTTATGTGGTTTTGCCAATTTTGCTTCTATTGGTATACAAATCGGAGGAATTGGCTCATTAGCACCTAACCAACGTAAAACTTTGTCTGAATTTGGATTAAAAGCAGTAATTGGCGGTAGCTTAGCTTCGCTTTTATCAGCAACTATTGCAGGAATGATTATTGGGTAATAAATTATAATTTATGTTTGTAAATCATTATTATAAATGTCCGCATTGCAAATCGAAAAATAAAATTTCCATTGATGCAGAAGACAGAGGGCAATTACAAATGAAAAGTGGAAATGAAATAGGTCACACCTGTAATTACTGTCATAAAAAAGAAAAAATTCACATTAATAATATTTATGCTGAACCCACTAAAATTGGATATTTAATTGGTTTAGTACTAAGTTGTATTATAACCATATTATTCTGGAATTTAGGATTTATTATCACCCTCTCGTTTAGCATACCAATGGGAGTATATTTATATCAACAAAATTTAGCGAGGACTTTTAACAACTATAAAATCCGAAAATAATTTAAGCGAGGATCAATAACCCAATTAAAGATGAAACAATACCACGACTTAGTAAAACATGTTTTAGAAAACGGACATCAAAAAGGTGATAGAACCGGAACCGGAACTATTAGTGTTTTTGGGTACCAGATGCGTTTTGATTTAAGTGAAGGTTTCCCGATGGTGACCACAAAAAAATTACACTTGAAATCTATTATTTATGAATTGTTGTGGTTCTTGAAAGGCGATACTAATATTGGTTACCTTAAAGAAAATGGAGTTAAGATTTGGGACGAATGGGCTGATGAAAACGGAGACTTGGGTCCTGTTTATGGTCATCAATGGCGCAATTGGAACAGTGAAGAAATTGACCAAATCTCAGAACTAATTGAGACCTTAAAAACGAATCCGAACAGCCGACGTATGTTGGTTTCGGCATGGAATCCAAGTGTTTTACCGGATACTTCTGTTTCTTTTGCTGAAAATGTGGCTAACGGAAAAGCAGCTTTACCACCGTGTCATGCGTTCTTTCAATTTTATGTTGCTGACGGAAAGTTGAGTTGTCAATTGTACCAAAGAAGTGCCGATATTTTCTTGGGCGTTCCATTTAATATTGCTTCGTATGCTTTGTTAACTATGATGATTGCACAAGTTTGCGATTTACAAGTTGGTGATTTTGTACACACTTTTGGCGATGCTCATATTTACAACAATCATGTTGAGCAGTTAAATCTTCAGCTATCAAGAGAATGCAGACCTTTGCCGACAATGAAACTGAATCCGGAAATTAAAAATATTTTCGATTTTACTTTCGATGATTTTACCTTAGAAGGTTATGATCCGCATCCGCACATTAAAGGTCAAGTTGCAGTATAAATGAGAGATATTATTATCATAGCTGCTGCATCTGAAAACAATGCTTTAGGAAAAGACAATACTTTGGTTTGGCATTTGCCCGATGATTTTAAGCGTTTCAAAGCGTTGACTTCCGGACATTATATTATTATGGGAAGAAAAACTTTCGAAAGTTTTCCAAAACCATTACCTAATCGAACTCATGTAATTATCACCCGTCAAAAAGGATACGAAGTTCCCGAAGGTTGTTTGGTTGTTCCTTCAATTGAAGCTGCCGTTTCAGTTTGTCCAAAAGAAGAGGATATATTCATCATTGGCGGAGGCGAAATTTATAAACAATCATTTGAAGTGGCCACTAAAATAGAATTAACCCGAGTACATACAGAAGTAGAAGCAGATACTTTTTTTCCGGAAATTGACAATTCAAAATGGAAATTGATTTTTGAAGAATCCCATCCTAAAGATGAAAAACATGCTCTTGATTTTACTTTTTTAACATATTTGAAAAAAACAAATAACATTACTTCAAATTGATTTTAATTTTTGAAATTGATTTTTGAAATTGAAATTGAAATTTTATCAGTACTTTTGCATCCCATTAATTTGATATACAATGTCTAAAAACATTACGCCATATAAAGATTCTGAATTAGGTAAAAAAGAACAAGTTGCCCAAATGTTTGACAACATTTCCGGTAATTATGATGGATTGAATAAAGTGATTTCTTTTGGAACTGATGCAAAATGGAAACAAAAAATATTAAAAATGGTTACGACACAACAGCCAAATTCTATTTTAGATATTGCAACAGGAACCGGAGATTTAGCCATTCTTTTTGCTTCTACCTCAGCTAAAGAAATTATCGGTTTGGATATTTCGCAAGGCATGCTGGAAATTGGAAAGAAAAAAATTGCCACTCAAAATTTAGAATCAAGAATACAAATGGTTTTAGGCGATGGCGAAAATATTCCGTATACTGATAATTATTTTGACGTAATAACAGTTGCTTATGGGGTACGAAATTTCGAAAACTTAGAAAAAGGGTTGTCAGAAATTTTAAGAGTACTTAAGCCCAACGGACAATTAATTATTTTAGAAACTTCTGTCCCAACAAAATTTCCGTTTAAACAAGGATATGCTTTTCACTCAAAAGTAATATTGCCTTTAATAGGAAAATTGTTTTCTAAAGATAAAACTGCGTATTCTTATCTTTCAGATTCTGCAAATATTTTTCCTTTTGGTGAAGCTTTAAACAATATTTTGAGAAAAATCGGGTTTATAGATGTAAAAGACCTACCTCAAACATTTGGTGTAGCTACAATTTATCAAGCATCTAAAAAATAATATGAAAAAAATTCTAATTATATTCTTAATCAGTATCAGTCTTTCCTCTTACGGACAATTTAGAATGTTCGGTAAAGACCCGCTTATCAACAAAGAAAACTTTGACAAGCAACGTGTGCATTGGGGATATTTCTTAGGTTTTAACAGCTTGGATTTTAAGTTTGATTATTTATCCGTTACTCAGGACATTCAGGTTCAATCAACAACTGGCTTTAACGTAGGCTTAATTGGAAATCTTCGTTTAACAGATTATGTTGATTTTCGTTTTGAACCCGGACTTTACGTTACCCAACGTAATTTAACATATCCTACTCTTGAAGATCCTGTAGATCGCTTACGTGAAGTAAAATCTACTTACATCTTTTTTCCTGCTTTATTAAAACTTTCGTCTAAAAGAACAGGAAACATCAGACCTTATTTAATTGGTGGTTTATCCACTGCTCTAAATTTAGGAAGTATGGCTAATTCCACTGAAGACAACTACAACCGAAAATTCCGAATGAAAGATTGGACTAGCTTTTATGAGTTAGGTTTCGGGATTGATATTTACTTTGAATATTTTAAATTCTCTCCTTCTATTCGTGGTGTTTTTAGCACTAAAGATGAATTAATCAGAGACAACGACCCTAATAGTCCTTGGACTGGAAATATTCAATCGATGCAAACTCGTGGATTCTTCGTTAATTTTGCCTTCCATTAATTATTTCTTCGGAATTCGCTTAATGTAATTGCCGTTGCCGTTGCTACATTTAAACTTTCCGTTTTTTGTAATTTCCCAAAACGCGGAATCGCAATTTTATGAGTAACCAATGCTTCAATTTCCGGAGAGATTCCGTTAGCTTCATTCCCCATAACAATTACCGCTTCTTGAGCTAAATCTTGATTGTAAACATTTTCGCCATCCATAAAGGTGCCATAAACAGGAAGGTTCACCTTGTGTAAAAACGAAATTAAATCTACATAGACAATTTTCACTCTACTAATTGACCCCATGGTCGACTGAATTACCTTTGGATTATAGACATCCACGGTTTCCGTTGAACACACTAAAGTTTCTATTCCAAACCAGTCGCACAAACGAACTATTGTTCCTAAATTACCAGGATCTCTTATATCGTCTAAAGCCAAAATCAATCCATCGCTAATCAAATCAGAACTTTTCGGCATTTTAAAAACGGCTAAACATTCATTAGGTGTCTTGAGTGCACTAATTTTTTTCAGCTCTGCTTCAGAAATGGCATACATCTTGTTTGCTTCAACTACAGGGAAAAGAGTTTCGTCAACAGTAAATAAATTTACAAGCTCAAATTTCGCATCCAGAAATTCATCAATCACTTTTTTGGTCTCCGCAAAAAATAATTGATGCTGATTTCTATATTTTTTTTGCTGCAAACTCGTTATCAGTTTAATTTGGTTTTTACTAACCATAAAAGTTGTATTTTTGACTAATTATATAATTGCTATTTTGAAAAAAAGTTTACCAAAAATACTATTATTATTCGGAATAGGACTCGGTTTTTATTCGTGTTCCTTAACAAAAAAAGTTCCTGAAAGCAAACAGCTTTTAACAAAGAACATTATTCTGGTTAATGATACTATTAAAAAGGACGAAATATTAGAAAGTTTCTTTTATCAAAAACCAAATGGCAAGTTTTTTGGTTTGCCTTTACGCCTGACGTTATACAATATGGCAAAAGACAATCCGGATTCTCTTTACTATGATTGGTTAAACCGAAAACCAGATCGTAGAGCACATTTAGCCGGATTTCTTTCTGACAAACAAGTTGACCGTTTAAGTCAATCTTTCATTGTTTCAGGGTTTAGTAAGTTGCTTAAAAATGTGGGGCAAGCTCCTTCTATTATTGATGACAAAAAAATTAAAAGTACTCGAAATAAACTCAAAGCGTATTACAATTACAATTTAGGCTATTTTGACGCTGAAGTGGAAACACAAGTAGATACTGTAGGCGAAAAAAAAGGAAAAGTCAGTTACAAAATTACCACTGGGAAGCAATCAATACTTGACACTATTGATCATCAAGTGGAAACAAAAGATTTGGAACAATTATATACAGACATTGAAAAAGAATCACTATTAAAAAAAGGCGCCCCTTTTAATTCACAAAATTTCTTGAATGAAAGATCTCGAATAACAGAATATTTCAGAAATCATGGTGTATATCATTTTCAGGTCAACAATATAAAATACGATATAGACACTCTTAATCCTAATCATCGTGTCAATGTAAATGTAAAGATCGAAGACAGAAGCATTAAAAAAGGAGATACCCTTGTAAAAACTCCTTTTAAAATTTATAAAATCAGTCAGGTTAATATTTTTACATCTAACACATCTAAAAAAGAAATAGATCAAATTCAAGATAGTGTTTCTTATAAAAATTTCAATATCTACAGTTCGGGGAAATTAAACTACAGGCCTAAAGCTCTTACTGATGCCATTTTTATTGAAAAAGGACGTTATTTTAGTGACAGGCAGAAAACAAGAACAACACAATCTATTAGCAACCTGAAAGTATTTAACTTCCCAACTATTGAATATGTAGAAGACAGCTTGGACGTAGATAACAATAGCTTAATAGCGAATATTTACTTAGTTCCGAAAAAGAAGTTTAACTTGAATGTTTCAACAGATTTTTCACACTCTAATATTCAAGATTTTGGTATCTCAGGAAATTTATCCCTAACATTCCGAAATATTTTTAAAGGGGCTGAGATTTTAGAGCTATCGGGAAGAGGAAATATTGGTTCGTCCAGAGACATGGCTAATCCGAATAATACTTTTTTTAACATTTCTGAATATGGTGGAGATGTAAAATTGAGTTTTCCAAGAATATTTTTCCCTGTAAATACTCAAAACATCATTAAGAAATACATGCTACCTACGACCCAATTTTCTGTTGGTTTTTCTAATCAAAGAAATATCGGATTGGATAAAGAAAGCGTTTCCGGAAGCTTAAATTACAGTTGGAAAACAAACTTCCAACGCAATAGTTTTAAACTGGAACTACTAGGGGTAAATTATGTTCGCAACCTTAACATAGGTAACTATTTTAACGTTTATAAAACTTCATATAATAGTTTAAATGAACTCGCTCAAATATACAATCAAGATCCGTCAAATATTGCTCCTACTACAGGAAATCTTACAGATGAAGGCGCTGTTCGCTTCATGGAACAATCACTCACCGGAGGACTTCTTTCTCCACAAAATCCTGATTTCAAAACTATTTTAAGTTTATCAGAGCGTTATTACCGATTGATTGAGGACAACTTAATTGTTTCTTCAAGTTTTACATTTAGCAGAAGCACCAAAAATAATTTAACAGACAAAAATTATTATAATTTTAGAACTAAGCTTGAATCTGCCGGAAATCTTCTAAGCCTTTTGGCTAATAATTTCAATAATTCTGGAGAAACCAGTGCTTCAGGAAACCAAAAAGTGTTTGGTATTGAATATGCGCAATATGCTAAAGGAGAGGTTGAATATATTAAACAATGGGATTTAGGCAGAAAACAAAGTATTGCCATTCGTTCATTTGCAGGTATTGCCATTCCTTATGGAAACGGAACATCCATCCCTTTCTCTCGAAGTTATTTTGGAGGAGGGTCTAACGATAACAGAGGTTGGCAAGCTTATAGCTTAGGTCCGGGAAAAAGTCAGAGCATATTAGATTTTAACGAAGCGAATATGAAGTTGGCTTTCAGTGCAGAATATCGCTTTAACTTCTTCGGCAGCTTAGACGGAGCCCTATTTTCGGATGTAGGTAACATCTGGAATGTGTTTGACAATATTGAAAATACTGACTATACGTTCAATGGAATTAAATCATTAGAGGATTTAGCCGTAGGTTCCGGAATTGGTTTTCGATATGATTTTAAATTTTTCGTATTTAGAATTGACTTGGGGTATAAAGCCTATGACCCTTCAAGAGAACTCAATGACCGGTGGTTCAAAGGATTTAATTTTAACAAAACCGTTCTAAATTTTGGTATAAATTATCCTTTCTAATTATAGTTTTTATTAATTTTGCTAATTAACAATAAACCAAAGATACTATGAAACACAACATTAAACCAGGTGTTGCAACAGGAGACCAAGTTCAGGAAATTTTTCAATATGCTAAAGCAAAAGGATTCGCATTACCTGCTGTAAACGTTGTTGGTTCTAGCACAATAAATGGTGTTATAGAAACTGCAGCTAAACTTAATGCTCCGGTAATTATTCAGTTTTCAAATGGAGGTGCTCAATTTAATGCCGGAAAAGGATTAAGTAATGAAAACGAAAAAGCTGCTATCTTAGGAGCAGTAGCTGGTGCTAAACACATACATACTTTAGCTGAAGCTTATGGAGCTACAGTTATTTTACATACTGACCACTGTGCAAAAAAGCTTTTACCTTGGATTGACGGCTTGTTAGATGCTTCTGAAAAACACTTTGCAGAAACAGGAAAACCTCTTTTCAGTTCGCACATGATCGATTTATCGGAAGAACCAATTGCCGAAAACTTAGAAATTTCTAAAAAATATTTAGAAAGAATGAGCAAAATGGGCATGACTTTAGAAATTGAATTAGGTATCACCGGAGGTGAAGAAGATGGTGTTGACAATTCAGACGTTGATAGTTCAAAATTATATACTCAACCAGAAGAAGTGGCTTTTGCTTATGAAGAGTTAATGAAAGTAAGTCCTAAATTTACTATTGCTGCTGCATTTGGTAACGTTCACGGAGTATACAAACCGGGTAATGTAAAATTAACTCCAAAAATCTTGAGAAATTCTCAAGAATATGTTCAAGAGAAATTCAGAACAGAAGCTAACCCAGTTGATTTTGTTTTCCACGGAGGTAGCGGTTCAACACTTGAAGAAATTCGCGAAGCAATTTCTTATGGTGTGATTAAAATGAATATTGATACCGACTTACAATTTGCTTATACAGAAGGTATCCGCGATTATATTTCTTCAAAAATTGACTATCTAAGAACACAAATTGGTAACCCTGAAGGATCAGATAGTCCAAACAAAAAATACTACGATCCAAGAAAATGGGTTCGTGAAGGAGAAATTACTTTTAACAAACGTTTAGAACAGGCATTTGCCGACTTAAATAACGTAAACACGTTATAATCATTCAAACACATTAATATTAATCGGTTAGATTTTTAGCCGGATCACATCCGGCTAGAATTTCTGACACCTAATTTAAGACTATGGCTTGGTTTAAAAGAAAAGAAAAGGGTATACAAACTCCAACAGAAGAGAAAAAAGATGTACCTAAAGGCTTATGGTATAAATCGCCAACAGGAAAAGTTGTAGATACTGAAGAATTGGCAAAAAATCTTTGGGTAAGCCCTGAAGATGATTTCCACGTAAGAATCGGAAGTGCCGAATATTTTGAAATTCTTTTTGACAACAATGAATTTGAAGAACTAAATCCGAATATTGTTTCAAAAGACTCACTAAAATTTGTTGACACAAAAAAATATAGTGACCGTTTAAAAGAAGTAATGGCAAAAACGCATTTAAAAGATGCTATTAGAACTGCTGTTGGAAAATCAAAAGGTAAAGATTTAGTAGTTGCTTGTATGGATTTCGCTTTTATCGGTGGTTCCATGGGAGCAGTTGTCGGAGAAAAAATTGCCAGAGCAATTGACTATTCTATCAAGCATAATGTTCCTTTTATCATGATTTCGAAATCAGGTGGAGCCCGTATGATGGAAGCTGCTCAGTCTTTAATGCAGTTAGCTAAAACTTCCGCAAAATTAGTACAATTAGCAGAAGCTAAAATCCCATACATTTCACTTTGTACCGACCCTACAACAGGGGGAACTACTGCCTCTTATGCTATGTTAGGAGACATCAACATTGGCGAACCGGGTGCTTTAATTGGTTTTGCCGGACCTCGTGTTGTAAAAGACACCACAGGTAAAGATCTACCCGAAGGTTTTCAAACTTCTGAGTTCTTGTTAGAACACGGATTCTTAGATTTTATTGTCCATAGAAAAGAACTGAAAAATAAAGTAAATTTATACCTTGACTTAATTTTAAATCAAGAAATCAGATAAAAAAACCGCTCAAATGAGCGGTTTTTTTTATTATATTGCAGTAAATCATTTCTACTACATATGAAAAATAAATTCTACTTAGATATCGAATCTCCATGCTCGGAAGATTTTAATTCGTTTACTCCTACTAAAAAAGGAGGTTTTTGTGATTCATGTTCCAAAGAAGTCATCGATTTTACAAAATTGTCTCAAAAAGAAATTAATGACTATTTTCATAACAAAAAGGACAATACTATTTGTGGAAGGTTCACTGCTGAACAATTAAAAACCACTTATGAACCAAAAAGAAAAAGTTTTTTTGGTTATCTAAGTGGGATTGGAATAGCTTGCATTACATTTTTCAATAGTTCTTCCCTACAAGCCCAAGAAATTAAGAATCAAAATGAATCTAACAATAATAGTATAACAACAGAAGATATATCTGAAGAAAAGTTGATCACAGCTAAAGGAATTGTTTCCGATGATTTAGGTCCAATTGCCGGAGCTTATGTAGTCTTAGAAGGTACAAGTATATCTACAACAACTGACTTTGATGGTTATTTTGAATTCCCTGAAAAACTAAAAAAAGGAGATGTTTTAGTTTTTAGTTATGTTGGAGCAGTATCTAAAAAGATTATATTTAATGACCAATCTGTTACAAATGTTGAATTAAAAATAGACTTAGTTCAATCTGGAGTTATTATGGCTGGTAAGGTTGCTAAAAAAGGAGTATATTCTTCTAAAAAATAACTTTATATAGGTGAGAAGATTATTTGTCATTTTAGTTTTTTTTACAACTTTATTACTTAAAGCTCAAGTATCAGATTTTGATTCAGTAAATTTTACAAGAGCAGATAATATAGCTAAACTTAATGAAGATCAAAAATTAGAGAACCTCCCTATTCTCGCTTATAATCTTACAAATAAACTCAATACCGATGTTGAAAAATTTAGAGCAATTTTTTATTGGGTGAGTAATAACATTAACGCTGATGATGCACTTAATTCAAAAGTTCTACATAAAAGAGAAAAATTCAAGAATGACAGTTTAGCTTTTATTAGTTGGGATAAAAAAAATAAAAAGAAGTTCTTTAAAAAACTTATAAAACAAAAACGAACTATTTGTACTGGTTATGCTTATTTAATCAAAGAATTATGCTTTTTTGCCAATATAGAATGTGAGATCATTAATGGATATGGGAGAACTATTGACAACAATGTAGAATCACTAGATTTGATAAACCATTCTTGGAATACTGTTAAATTGAATGACCAATGGTATTTATGTGATGCCACTTGGGCAAGCGGTTATTTAGATGAAAAAGGGTATTTCATTAAAGAATACAATGATGGATATTTTTTAACAGAACCTAATTTATTTGAGAAAAATCATATCCCAGAAGACTCAAAATGGGCTCTCAAAACTAATAGTAAAGAAACAAAAAAAATATTTCCACTTGTCTACGGAGAAACTTTTAAGCTAAATATTGATCCTATATTGCCTAATGAAATGATCAATAGATTTAAAGTAGGAGAAGAAATTACATTTAGCTATAAAAGTTCAAATAGTGAATACATAACATCGCTTGTAGAATTGATAGGTTCAAGAGAAATTCCTTTTGAAATTTATAATATTCAAAAAAAAGACGATATAACATCATTCATGTATAAATTTAACAAAAAAGGAAACTACGATGTACATCTTAAAATCAACGACTACATAGTTGTAACTTATATCATAAAAATAATAGACTAAAATACAATAAAAAACCGCTCAAATGAGCGGTTTTTTATTTAAAAACGATTATCACCATCTAACAAATTCCCTAAACCACCCAATAAACTTCCTTCACCTTTATCTTTTCCTCCCATTTGTGGTGCCGCTTGAATAACTCTATCAGCTAAACGACTAAATGGTAACGATTGAATATAAGCTACTCCCGGCCCGCGAAGTGTTGCAAAGAACACTCCTTCACCTCCAAAAATAGTATTCTTTATTCCACCTATAAATTCTATATCGTAATCTACATCTTTGGTGAAACCAACGATACATCCGGTGTCTACTTTCAATATTTCTCCCGGTTGTAATTCTTTTCGAGCCAAAGTTCCCCCGGCATGTACAAAAGCCATTCCGTCACCTTCTAATTTTTGCATAATAAAACCTTCTCCTCCGAATAATCCACGACCTAATTTTCGAGAAAATTCTATTCCAACAGAAACTCCTTTTGCAGCACAAAGAAAAGCATCTTTTTGACATATAAATTTTCCGCCATATTTCATCAAATCAATTGCTACAATTTTACCCGGATAAGGAGAAGCAAAAGAAACTTTCTTTTTGCCATAATCCACATTTTGGTATGCCGTCATAAAAAGACTTTCGCCTGTTAAAACACGTTTTCCCGCCGATAACAATTTTCCGAAAATTCCAGAATCTTTATTACTTCCATCACCGAAAATAGTTTCCATTTTGATGCCGTTTTCCATCATCATAAAACTTCCGGCTTCGGCAACAACGACTTCTTGTGGATCTAATTCAATTTCTACATATTGCATTTCTTCACCATAAATATGGTAATCTATTTCATGTGCTTGCATAATTCTTAGTTTTTGTTAATTAGTCGTTGGAACAAAAAAATTGTTACCAACTAATTCTTGTCAGCAAAAAAGAATTTGCTTTCGGAAGAATTAATACTCTAGATTAACATACCCAATATATCTACTAATCGTCTGTTTACGACGATTCATATAAGGCGTAGAACGCAACGGGTTATATTTACGAGGATTAGGTAGAATGGCTGCAATTCCGGCAGCTTCATAACGTGAAAGATTTCTGGCTTCTTTGTGATACCAATGACGAGAAGCGGCTTCAGCTCCATAAACACCATTCCCCATTTCAATACTATTCAAATATACTTCCATGATGCGTTGCTTGCTCCAGAAGATTTCAATTAGAACAGTAAAATAAGCTTCAAAACCTTTTCGGATATAACTTCTTCCAGGCCAAAGAAAAACATTCTTAGCCGTTTGTTGCGAAATCGTACTTCCGCCTTTTATCTTTTTACCATTTTGATTGCCCTCGAAAGCCTTTTGCATCGCCGAAAAATCAAAACCATTATGCTCTAAAAAACGACCGTCTTCACTGGCAATAACCGCCTTTTGCAAGTTGGGAGAAATGTATTCTATAGCCACCCAATGGTGTGAACAAGTCATTTCTTTTCCGGCATTTTTTTGTTCGATGGCTCTAATTGCCATTAATGGTGTATAAGGCACGGGAACAAACTTGTATAACAACACAAAAAAGACACACACAACATTAAACCAAAGAATAAACTTCCAGACAAAACGAAATAGCTTTTGTTTAAAAGTTCTCTTTACCGGTTTTTTTGCGGGCTTTTTTTTAGGTGCCGCTGCTTTTTTTGTTGCCATTTATAGTAAATCTGCTAATTCTTTTCCAACTAAACTTCCAATTGCCACGCCCATTCCTCCTAATCGAACACCACAAAACACATTTTCTGAAAGTGTTTTTACAATAGGATTCTTATGATTTCCTACTCCCATTATTCCACTCCAACGGTGTTCTATCTCGAAATTTTGACGCGGTAAAAGTACATCTTTTAACAATTGTTCTAACTGTTCTTGGATAATTTTTGTTTGACCAAATTCGGTTGTAGTTTCGCCTTCAAAATCAAGGTTTCTTCCGCCTCCAAAAAGGATTCGATTTCCCACATTTCTAAAATAATAATAACCTTCGTCTAAATGAAAAGTTCCTTTAATAGTTAAATTATCAATGGGTTTAGTAATCAAGACTTGAGCTCTTGCCGGCTTCACTTCCTCTTTGACAAACTGATTCGCAAAACCATTGGTCGCTATAAACAATTTATTTGTTATAAAAGAAACATCATTTGTTACCACTTCAACTTTTCCATTCAAATCTAGGAAAGAAGACACCTGTTGTTGATTCAAAATTAAAATATCTTTTGAAATTGCCTTTTTTAGCAAAGCCTGCATCATGTTTCCAGTATCAATTTGACCTTCAAAAGGATTAAACACCAATTCATCGCATATCTTTTGAAAACCAAAAGAATCTGTTTTAGTAACAAATACATCTTCTTTAAAAATTGGTTTCAATATTTGGTTTACCAAAGGAATTTGAGTCACACATTTTTCAAAAAAGTGCTTGTTCTTTTCCAAAAACAATTCGTAACCACCATATTGTTTGAAATCCAAAACAGCATCACCTAAATTTGTTCTTAGTAATTGTAAGCCTTGCCAACGTTTTTCCACCAAAGCGGCTACGTCGTCAACCGAATTCGCCTTTAAATCATCTAAAATTTCCGAAATACTTCCGAAACATGCAAAACCTGCATTTTTGGTACTTGCTCCCTGAGGCAAAATTCCTTTTTCTAACACTAAAACTTTGGCCTGAGGAAATTTCTCTTTCAGTCGTAAAGCACAATGTAACCCCACAATACCGCTGCCTACAACGGTAAAGTCAATATTTGAAAACCAATTTTTAAGTTCCCAATAGCTCAGTTCCATT
This sequence comes from Flavobacterium sp. U410, assembly GCF_053570605.1. Classification (NCBI taxonomy): domain Bacteria; kingdom Pseudomonadati; phylum Bacteroidota; class Flavobacteriia; order Flavobacteriales; family Flavobacteriaceae; genus Flavobacterium; species Flavobacterium sp. U410. The sequence continues at coordinate 41,184 of NZ_JBSEFI010000008.1, read as the reverse complement.
TTTTACTCCGATTTATTTCTAGCTGTTTTGATCGCTTTCATTACCAAAGGAAATGTGGTAACAGCAATAAGAATCAAAATAATTTTTTCGATATGCTTTTTTAAGTCCAAATCAAATTCCTCCAAAAAGAATCCATACAGATAGTGCCCCGCAAAAACCAATAAAAAAGACCACAGTAAAGAACTCAATACATTATAAAGCATAAACTTGGTTTTTGGCATGTGTACAATTCCGGCAATAATGGGAACAAAAGTTCTTACAATAGGTAAAAAGCGAGCAAAAATAATGGCTATTCCACCGTGTTTTTCAAAAAAAGCCTGAGATTCATATAAGTATTTCTTCTTAAAAAAGAAACTATCTTCTTTGTGATATAAAAATTGACCACTTCTAGCACCAAACCAGTAACCAAATACATTTCCTAGTGTGGCTGAAGTTGCAATTAACAATGCTAAAACCGAAACATTTGAAAAGTCACTTGGAATATAGAAAAATGTCTCAACCAGTTCACGTGAATAAATTCCGGACAAAAAAAGTAAACTATCGCCCGGAAGAAAGAAACCTGCAAACAAACCTGTTTCGGCAAAAACAATGAAAAGCACCATGTAAATTCCAACAGGAACTCCACCAATCTCCATTGTTATATAAAACTCCGGATTAAATAATTTGGTCCAATGAAAATCTTCCATCTTACTCTAATTTATCAACTGATTTTGCCACCACCATTGAAACCGCAGCATCACCCGTAACATTTACAGTAGTTCTACACATATCTAAAGGTCTATCAATAGCAAAAATTAAAGCCAAACCAGCTTCGGGAATTCCGGCTTGCGCCAAAACAATCACCAACATTACCATTCCAGCTCCCGGAACTGCTGCACTTCCTATTGATGCCAAAGTTGCTGTCGCAATAATTCCTAATTGTGTTCCAAAACTCAAATCCATTCCAAAAGCTTGAGCAATAAAAACCGCTGCCACTGCTTGGTACAAACTAGTTCCGTCCATATTAATAGTAGCGCCAATTGGTAATACAAAACTCGCTACTTCATCATCAACTCCTAAATTATCCACCACTCGTTCCATAGTCACCGGTAAAGTTGCCGCACTGGAACTTGTGGAAAAAGCTAACAATTGTGCCGGAGAAATTCCGTCAAAAAAGAATTTAGGTGATTTCTTAGCCAAAAACTTAACCAACAGCATATAAACTCCTATCATTATCGCCAGTCCTAAAAGAACTGTCATCCCATACATTCCTAAAGCTTTAAACAAATCTAAACTCGGCGATTCGGCAACCAAAGAAGCCAACAAGGCAAAAACTCCAAAAGGAGCTGCGAGCATGATAATGTCGATCATTTTCAAAATAGCTTCATTAAAACCATCAAAAAAGGCAGTAACAGGTGTTGCTTTTTCTTGCGGAATTAAAATAAGTGCAATTCCAAAAAACACTGCAAAGAAAATTACCTGTAACATATTTCCATTATCAGAAGCTGCTTTGATGATGTTACTTGGCACAATATCTTCTAACGCTTGCAAAGGACCAACTTCACTTTGTTTTTCGGCAGCCATAATTTTAGAATTGGCATCACTGGCATAATTTCCAACTAATTCGGTTCTTGTTTCTTCAGAAATATAACTTCCGGGTTTAATTATGTTCACTACAACCAATCCTATAGAAACAGCAAATATCGTCGTCAAAATATAAAGTCCAATAGTCCTCCCTCCCATTTTGGAAAGCTTGGAAATATCTTTCAGATCAGAAACACCTTTAATCAATGAGGCTAAGATCAAAGGCACTGCAATAAGCTTAAGAAGATTGATAAAAATGTTACCAAAAGGTTTTACCCAATCTATAATAATATCTTTTCCCCAATCGAATTGAATTAAAACAATAGCAAACAAAACTCCTAGAATCATCCCAAGAAGTATTTGCCAATGCAGTGCAAGTCTCTTCATAATGCTTATTGAATTTAAAGTTGTGAAAATACGTATATTTTTCAAATTAAGCCTAAGTATGCATTGATTAATCACTGAATATCATAATTGTTCCTCTATTTATAAAAGTAATAAATATAACATAAAATTTATTTTATAGTATTTTTTAACAAAATATACAGAAAAACTGTAATCATTTTAACATTTTGATTTATACATTTGATTTATTAATTAACCTTACCTATTTTTTATGAAACAAAATTTACTAGGAATTGCCTTTTTAGCAATTTCGTACTTTGCCACAGGGCAAAACGGGGATTCGTTTTGGACAAAAGCTCAAAACAAGAGTACAGCAGAAATTGTACAAAACAAAAAAACAATTCAAAATCCAAAGCTCTTTGAATTAGACATTGCTAAAATGAAACAGACTTTAAGCCATGTTCCTAAAAAAGCTGACCTTAATCACAAATCAAACACCATTCTATCTTTTCCAAATGCTGAAGGAAATCTAGAAAACTTTAGAATATTTGAATATTCTGTAATGGATCCTGATTTGGCTGCACGTTATCCGGAAATTAAATCCTATGTCGGACAAGGAGTTGAAAATACCGGAGCAACTATTTATTTCAGCATTTCTCCATTAGGCTTTTATTCGATGATTCTCTATCCTGATCAATCTGCTCAATTCATTGAGCCTTACACTTCGGATTTAACGACATATACTTCTTATCGTAAATCAGACAAAAAAACTGCTTTTACAAAGTTTGAATGTGCTGTCATAGATCAAGTAGTACAATCTGATAATTCCAGTTATTTACTTCGTCCAAATGCAGATGACTCTACACTTAGAACATTTAGGCTAGCCATGTCTGTAACAGGAGAATACACAGCTTATTTCGGAGGCACTAAAGCCAATGCTTTAGCTGCAATTAACAATACCATGACTCGTGTAAATGGTGTTTTCGAAAAAGATTTTGGTATAAAACTTGTTCTTATTTCCAACACTGATACTGTTATCTATACTAATTCATCAACTGATCCTTATTCTAACTCCAGTTCCATGCAAAACTGGAATTCGCAATTACAATCTACATTAACCAGTGTTATTGGTGAAGCTAATTATGATATTGGACATTTATTTGGTAAAGATGGCGGTGGCGGAAATGCCGGATGTATCGGATGCGTGTGCGTAAACGGACAAAAAGGAAGTGGATATACTTCACCTGCTGACGGAATTCCTTCGGGAGATAATTTTGACATTGATTATGTAGCTCACGAATTAGGACATCAATTAGGTGCCAATCATACTTTTTCTATGAGTAATGAAGGTACTGGCGCAAACATGGAGCCCGGATCAGGGTCTACTATCATGGGGTATGCCGGAATCACTTCTCAAGATATTCAAGCTCATTCTGATGCTTACTTCCATGCAATAAGCATCCAACAAGTAACCAATAATATTAAAGCAAAATCTTGCCCGACGTTGACAAGCACAGGAAATAGCGTTCCCACAGCCAATGCAGGTTCTGATTACACTATCCCAAAAAGCACCCCTTTTATGCTAACGGGAACAGGAACAGATGCAAACGGAGATGTTTTAACATATTGCTGGGAACAAATGGACAATGCTTCTAGTTCGCAAACAGGATCCAGTTCAGCTGCCAGTGCAACAAAAACTAGCGGACCAAACTTCAGATCCTATACTCCAACTACTTCCCCTACACGTTATTTCCCGACAATGTCAAGAGTTCTAGCTGGAGCAACCACAACATCCGGATCAGAAATTACCGTAGAAGCTCTTTCTTCAGTTGCCAGAACTTTAAATTTCAGATTTACTGTAAGGGACAACAGAGCCGGAGGATCAGCTAATAATAGTGATGATATGGTTGTGACCGTAAACGGAACAGCTGGACCTTTTAATGTAACCGCTCCTAATACTGCTGTAAGTTATACAGGCGGAAGTACGCAAACCATCACTTGGAATGTTGCCGGAACAACTTCAAACGGAGTAAATTGCGCCAATGTTGACATTTTACTTTCTACAGATGGCGGTAGTAATTGGACAACTTTATTAGCTGCTACTCCAAATGATGGCTCACAAGATGTCACTATTCCAAACACACCTTCATCCCAATGTAGAATTATGGTTAAAGGAACTAATCATATCTTCTTTGATGTTTCTAACACCAATTTTACAATTACGGCGAGTGCCGGAAATGACACAACAGCTCCTTCAGCTCCAACTAATTTAGCAGCTTCAGGAACTACTCAAACCACAACTAGTTTAAGTTGGACAGCCTCTACAGATAATATTGCTGTAACAGGATATAATATATACCAAAACGGGACTCAAATCGGAACTTCATCAACCACATCTTACAATGTTACCGGATTGTCTGCTTCTACAACTTATAGCTTTACTGTAAAAGCTAAAGATGCTGCAGGAAATATCTCTAATACAAGTAATACTGTAAACGTAACAACATTAAGTGGCTCTACAACTCCAACATATTGTACTTCTCAAGGAAATTCAGTTTCTGATGAATACATTGGAAGAGTACAATTAAACACAATAAATAACTCTTCAACTGGTAATAATGGTTATTCTGATTTTACTTCCATTTCAACTAGTTTAACAAAAGGAACGGCTTATACAATAACAATTACTCCAACGTGGACAGGAACTATTTACAGTGAAGGTTATGCTGTTTGGATTGATTACAATCAAAATGGAAGCTTTGGTGATTCGGGAGAATTGGTATGGAGCAATGCAGCTAGTCAAACAACTCCCATTTCAGGTACTTTTACTGTACCAACGACAGCTACAAGCGGAGCTACTCGAATGAGAGTTTCTATGAAATATAACGGAATACCAACTTCATGCGAAGCTTTCTCTTATGGAGAAGTTGAAGATTACACCATAAATTTAGTTACCGGAACAGCTGATACTATAGCTCCTTCAGTACCTACACTTTCGGCTAGTGGAACTACACAAACAACAACCAATTTGAGTTGGACAGCCTCAACAGACAATGTTGGGGTAACAGGCTACAACATTTACCAAAATGGAAGTCAAATAGGTACTGCTGCAACTACATCTTATAATGTTACCGGATTAACAGCGGCAACAACCTATAGCTTCACAGTCAAAGCTACTGATGCAGCAGGGAACTTATCTGCTTCAAGTAATGCTGTAAGCATTACTACATCTGCTAATACTGTAACTTATTGTACTTCTCAGGGGAACAACACTTCTGATGAGAGAATTTCAAAAGTCGTGTATGGCTCAATCAACAATTCTTCCACAGGAACAACTGGTTATGAAAACTTCACTTCTATTTCCACTAATGTTACCCGAGGAACTTCGCAGACAATTACTATAACTCCTTATTGGTCAGGAACTATTTATAGTGAAGGTTATGGCGTATGGATTGATTTTAATCAAGATGGCGATTTTGATGATTCAGGCGAATTGGTTTGGAGTAAATCTGCCAGTACAACCACTCCGGTTTCCGGAACAATTACAATTCCTTCTACAGCAACCCTTGGCACAACAAGAATGAGAGTTTCTATGAGATACAATGCTATTCCTGCTTCATGTGGTTCTTTTTCTTATGGGCAAGTGGAAGATTACACAATAAACATCACATCAAGTGGAAAAGAAATTGAGGAGAACGTATTTATTTCAACTGAAATCACTTTATATCCAAATCCGGCAAACAGTGTTTTGAATTTTACAGGATTGAAGGAAAACTCAACCTATTCTATTTACAATATGCTAGGACAAATGGTTAAAAAAGGAAAAGTTGAGAACAATATGATTCAGGTAGAAACTCTGGAACAAGGACATTACTTTATCGAAATTCAATCAAATAATAAAATAACAACTAAGAGATTTATCAAAAACTAATCTTTCAGTCTCAAAACAAGAAGCCTCAGCAATGAGGCTTTTTTTATAGTCTTTATTTAAGTAATTTTATGCTCTACAAATTACAAAATCATGAAAAAGCAATTTTTATCTATTATTTTACTTATGGCAGGACTCTCACTTAGTGCCCAAGAGGTCATGACGCCTGAACTTTTATGGAAGCTTGGACGTATTTCTCCTTTAGGCATTTCAAAAGATGGAAAATCGATAATTTATAAAGTTTCTACTCCTTCAGTTGAAGAAAATAAATCTAGCAGCGCCTTTTACAGCATTCCTCTTTCCGGCGGAAAACCCACTAAAATTGAAAATGCATCTGATTTAGTTAAGGACAAAAATACTCATGCAAATGGCTGGACTGTTTCTCACAAAGAAGTGAAATTAGAAAAAGTTCATGGAAAAGATTTTTATCCGGAATTAGAAAAAAGTGACGTTCAAATTTACAACGGATTAGATTATCGCCATTGGGATACTTGGAATGATGGAAATCACAATCATGTATTTATAACCAATGATAGAAAAGAAGAAACAGATATTATGGCTAACGAACCTTATGATTCTCCTCAAAAACCTTTTGGTAGTGACGAAGATTACATTTGGTCTCCTGATGGGTCAAAAGTGATTTATGTTTCTAAGAAGAAAGTTGGTACAGCCTATGCTGTTAGTACAAATACCGATTTATACGAATATGATGTAAATACAAAATCTACTAAGAATTTAACCGAAGGAAACAAGGGATATGATGTAGCTCCGCAATTTTCACCAAACGGAGATTTGTCTTGGTTACAAATGAAACATGACGGTTATGAAGCTGATAAAAACGATATCATTGTGCGTCATAAAGGAATAGACATCAATTTAACAGCTGCTTGGGACGGAACGGTTGATAGTTTCACTTGGAGCGATGACGGCAAAAAAGTATATTTCTTAGCTCCTGTTGATGGAACCAAACAACTTTTCGAAGTGAATTTTCCAGGCTTAACGAAAATTATGGTTCGAGTGAATCAATTAACAGAAGGTCCATTCGACATTAATCAGATCATTGGCTTTAGTGGAAATACCATTTTGGTTACCAGAAGCGATATGAATCATGCCAATGAAATTTTTTCGTATGATCTAAAAAAGAAAAAGTGGAATCAAATTACGAATGTAAATACAGAAATCTATGCTAAATTATCTTTACCAACTGTTGAGAAACGAATGGTAAAAACTACTGACGGAAAAGAGATGTTAGTTTGGGTGGTTTTACCTCCTAATTTTGACAAAACTAAAAAATATCCAACTTTATTATATTGCCAAGGCGGACCACAAGGCGCACTTTCTCAATTTTATTCGTTCCGTTGGAATTTCCAAGTAATGGCTTCTCAGGGCTATATCGTTGTGGCTCCAAATCGTAGAGGAATGCCGGGACACGGTGTAAAATGGAATGAAGACATCAGTAAAGATTGGGGTGGCCAAGCCATTCAGGATTATCTAAGTGCTATTGATGATGTTGCCAAAGAATCTTACGTTGATAACAAACGTTTAGGTGCTGTTGGCGCAAGTTATGGTGGCTATTCTGTTTTCTATTTAGCTGGTGTTCACAATAACCGTTTCAAATCTTTAATTGCACATGACGGAATCTTTAATCTTCAAAGTATGTACGGAACAACAGAAGAGGTTTTCTTTACCAATTGGGATATGGGTGGCGCTTATTGGGAAACCGAGAACAAAGCTGCTCAAAAAACGTACAAAGAATTTAACCCTATTAACTTAGTAAACAACTGGAATACACCTATTCTTATTGTTCAAGGCGGAAAAGATTATCGTGTACCAATCGGTCAAGCACTAGAAGCTTTTCAAGCCGCACAATTAAAAGGAATTAAAAGCAGATTGCTATATTTCCCAGAAGAAAATCACTGGGTTTTAAAACCACAAAACGGAATGGTTTGGCAACGTGAATTCTTTAAATGGTTAAAAGAAACTCTCTAAAAAATAAAAGGAGCCGATTTTCATGGAATCGGTTCCTTTTATTTTTTTAAAAATCATTTTTTTATGAATTTTGTTGTTTTCACCGAACCATCAGACAATTTTGCAATAATTATATAAGCTCCTTTTGCTAAGTTCGTCACATCTAAACTATTCTGATTTTGAATTAATTTCACAGAATTAACTTTTTGACCTAAAATATTTATTATCTCCAACTCTTCAAGTTCAAATTTTGTATCCCAGTTTAAAACACTTTCAACCGGATTAGGAAACAACTCAAAATCATCTAACACAAATGCTTCCTGTACCATTGTAGCACATTCAAAAAGCAGGATAGGATTAGCCGAAGAAATTGTTGTACCATTTCCCAACCACCCTACTGAATTATAGCCCCAACCCCATAAAGAATTATCTTCTTTAAGAGCAAAAGAAATAGAATATCCTGCCATAACTTTTACCCAATCAGTATCTGTTCCTACTTGAACTGGCACTGTAGTGATAGGAATCAACATTTGTCCGTCTATCCAACCATAAGATCCCCATTGCCATAATGTTCCATTTTCCTTTATTCCAATTGAATGGGAATTTCCCGCTGATACATCTTTCCAATGATCATTTCCTATTTGAACTGGAGCATAACGATTAATTGTTGTTCCGTCTCCTAATTTTCCATTCTCATTCTCTCCCCAACCCCATAATGTCCCATTTGTTTTTAGCGCTAAACTATGATTAGAACGAGCGGCTGAAACTTTAAACCAATCTGAGTCTTCACCAATCTGAGTGATCATAAAAACAGTTCCATTATAACCTACACCTAATGAACCATATAAATTCCTTCCTCTTCCCCAAAGTGTTCCGTTTGTTTTGATCCCATACGTTTTAAAGTATCCTGCATAAATTTTATCCCAATCAGTATCCGGACTAATCTGAACCGGAGAAGTATAGAAATATACACTCCCGTTTGTCAGTTCTGAAGCTTGAGTATTTCCCCAGCCCCAAAATGTTCCGTCTGATTTCAAGGCTACGGAATGCAAATTACCTGCAGATAATGATACCCAATCGCTATCCGATCCTACTTGAACCGGAGTTGTATTGCTTATTTCAGTTCCATCCCCTAACTGTCCAACACTATTATTACCCCAAGCCCAAATCGTTCCGTCTTCTTTGAGTGCTACCGTATGCATTCTCCCGGGATTAATAGTTTGCCACATTTCAATTGTTCCTAATTGTAAAGGAATAGTCTGCGGAGAAACTGTCCCATTACCTATCTGTCCATATTGATTTTGTCCCCATATTAAAATACTACCATCTGATTTATATACTATAATAGTATCATCTGAACAAATTATATCTTGTACACAGTCTTGAGCGTTTATCCATAGAAAGGAAAAAAAGAAAAAAAAGGAGTATTTTTTTATCATAATTATAAGGTTTTTACCAAATATAAAAAAGTATTCTATGTTCTCATTCCTTTTATATAATTAAAACATTTTAGTATTCAAAATAATACGTTTATCACAATCTAAAACAAAAGAGCCAACCTAATTGGTTGGCTCTTTTAATATTTACTCTTCTTTAGGTTCTTCCATTTTGAAATCCTCCATGAATTTTGTAGTATAATTTCCTGCTACATAATCCGGATTTTCCATTAATTGTCTGTGGAATGGAATCGTTGTTTTAATACCCTCAATAACAAACTCATCTAAAGCTCTTTTCATTTTATTGATAGCTTCTTCTCTTGTTTGAGCAGTCGTAATCAACTTAGCAATCATTGAGTCATAATTTGGCGGAATAGTATATCCTGCATACACGTGAGTATCTAAACGAACTCCATGACCTCCCGGAGCATGTAAAACTGTAATTTTTCCCGGAGAAGGTCTAAAGTCATTATATGGATCTTCAGCATTAATACGACATTCAATTGAATGCAATTGCGGATAGTAGTTTTTACCAGAAATTGGCACTCCTGAAGCTACTAAAATTTGCTCGCGAATTAAATCATAATCTACAACTTGCTCCGTAATAGGGTGCTCTACTTGGATACGAGTATTCATTTCCATAAAGTAGAAATTTCTATGTTTATCAACCAAGAACTCAATGGTTCCTGCACCTTCATAACTGATATATTCAGCAGCTTTAACTGCAGCTTCACCCATTTTATCACGCAATTCTTGAGTCATAAATGGAGAAGGAGTTTCTTCCGTTAATTTTTGGTGACGGCGTTGCACAGAACAATCTCTTTCCGAAAGATGACATGCTTTACCATATTGATCTCCCACAACTTGAATTTCAATATGTCTTGGCTCTTCGATAAGTTTTTCCATATACATACCGTCATTCCCGAATGCAGCAGCAGCTTCTTGACGAGCACTTTCCCATGCTTTCTCCAATTCGCTTTCTTTCCAAATAGCGCGCATTCCTTTTCCTCCACCTCCGGCAGTTGCTTTCATCATAACTGGATAACCAATTTCTTTAGCTACTTTTTTAGCATCTTCGAAAGAACTTAAAATACCATCTGAACCTGGAACACAAGGGACTCCAGCGGCTTTCATTGTCGCTTTGGCAGTAGCCTTATCTCCCATTTTTTCAATCATTTCTGCAGAAGCACCGATAAATTTAATTCCGTGTTCTTCACAGATTTTTGAAAACTTGGCATTTTCAGATAAGAATCCATAACCTGGATGAATTGCATCTGCATTTGTAATTTCTGCAGCGGCAATAATATTTGACATTTTCAAGTAAGACAAGTTACTTGGTGGCGGACCAATACACACAGCTTCGTCAGCAAAACGCACGTGTAAACTATCTGCATCAGCAGTAGAATATACGGCGACCGTTTTGATCCCCATTTCTCTACAGGTTCTAATTACACGAAGTGCAATTTCTCCTCTGTTAGCGATTAATATTTTTTTAAACATCACTTTTAATTTGAAAATTAAACAATTGAAAATTTGAAAATGAATTCAAATAGTTACATCTTTTCAAATTAAGATGGATCAACTAAGAATAATGGTTGATCAAACTCTACCGGAGAAGCATCATCTACTAATACTTTAACGATTTTTCCTGAAACTTCAGATTCAATTTCGTTAAATAATTTCATTGCTTCAATTACACAAACCACATCTCCTTTAGAAATAGAAGCACCAACTTCTACAAATGCAGGTTTGTCTGGAGATGGTTTTCTATAGAATGTTCCAATAATTGGAGATTTTACAGTAATATATTTGTTATCATCTGAACTTGTCGCTTCTGCAGCTACTGGAGCAGCTGTTGTTGGAGCTACTGGCATTGGAGCAGCAGCTTGTGGCAAAGCTGTTGTTACCGGAACTTGTTGAACATAAGTTGTTTCAGCTCCTTCTGTAGTAGTTTTGATAGTGATTTTGAAATCATCCATTTCTAATTTCACTTCTGTAGCTCCAGATTTAGCTACAAACTTAATTAAGTTTTGAATTTCTCTAATATCCATACTCTTGAAATTTGGTTTAGCTTGTTGTTATTTTGTATTATAAGCCCATTTTAAGTAGATAGCTCCCCATGTGAAACCACCACCGAATGCGGCAAAAATTATATTATCTCCTTTTTTGATTTGTTTTTCGAATTCACAAAGTAAAAGCGGTAAAGTTGCAGAAGTAGTATTACCGTATTTATGAATATTAATCAGCACTTTAGATTCATCAACACCCATGCGGTTTGCTGTAGCATCGATAATTCTTTTGTTTGCTTGATGTGCTACCAACCAATTTACGTCTTCGTGAGATAAATTGTTACGTTGCATTATTTTTTCACTTACATCGGCCATTCCGGAGACAGCATATTTAAAAACTGTTTTTCCGTCTTGAAATACATAGTGTTGTTTGTTTTTTACGGTTTCTTCGGAAGCAGGTAAAATAGATCCTCCGGCATCAATTTTCAAAAACTCTCTACCTATTCCGTCGCTTTTAAGTACTTCATCCTGCAAACCAAAGCCTTCTTCATTTGGTTCAAATAAAACCGCTCCTCCTCCATCACCAAAAATGATACATGTAGCTCTATCAGTATAATCAATAATAGATGACATTTTATCAGCACCTATCAATAATACTTTTTTATATTTTCCAGATTGGATATAAGCAGATGCAACTGACATTCCATACAAAAAACTGGAACAAGCAGCTTGTAAATCAAATGCAAAAGCATTAGTTGCTCCAAGTTGAGAAGCTACAAAAACGCCTGTTGAAGCTACTGGCATATCAGGTGTCGCAGTAGCCATAATAATTAAATCTATTTCTTTGGGATCCAGATTTTTCTTTTCAAGTAAGTTTTGAGCCGCTTTAATGGCCAAATAAGAAGTTCCTACCCCTTCTTCTTCTTTTAAGATCCTTCTTTCTTTAATACCTGTTCGGGTTGTAATCCACTCGTCGTTTGTGTCTACCATAGTTTCCAAGACTTCGTTAGACAACACATATTTTGGCACATAAGAACCGATTGCTGTAATGGCAGCCGTTATTTTACTCATTGTCATTTATTTAAAATGGTCATTACTTTTTAATAAAGAAAAAAGCGTTGGTTCATTTTTAAGCACCAAAAATTTGTAATCTCCTAAAAAGTGATGGAAATTACAAAAAATATGTGACTATTGAAACCAATGCTAAATAAAAGAGCTTTGTAAATAACAAAAAAACCCTCACTTCGTGAGAGTTTTCTGTATTTTAAATAATTACGCTACAGCTTCTGTTTTATCAACAACAACTTGACCTCTGTAGTATAATTTACCTTCGTGCCAATAAGCTCTGTGGTACAAGTGAGCTTCACCAGTTACTGGGCATGTAGCAATCTGAGGAACAGATGCTTTGTAATGCGTTCTTCTCTTATCTCTTCTTGTTGACGACTGTCTTCTCTTAGGATGTGCCATTATTACTTATTTTTATTTTTATCCGTTAATAGTTTTTTTAAATTTTCCCACCTTGGGTCTATCTCTTCTTTTTCTTTTTTTTCTTCTTTAGGAGCCAATTCTTCTAATTTCTGCAACGTTTCACTTCCTAAAGTTCCATCTTTAACTCCAGGATGAATTCTTTTAACAGGAACAGAAAGCACAATCATTTCATAAATGTATTGTGATACATCTACTTGAAATTCTCCATGCGGAAGAATCAACAATTCTTCGTTTTCATCATTGAATTCATCACCAAACTTAACAATCAAATTTAATTTTCCTTTAATTGGAAGATTGAAAATCTCTCCTGTCAAATCACACGGAACTGTTACTTCTCCTTTATGTTTAAAAGCCAACTCTAACATTGTACTTTTCTTTTCTAATACTATATTCACTTTGACATCTGCCGCATCAAACTCATTATAATCAAAGTGCTCAAAGAACGAATTATCCAATTGATAATCAAACTGATGCTTACCTAATTTTAATCCCGTAAACGGAATTAAATATTCTTTAAAATTCTTCATAACAACAGTTTACCCTTTAAAAGGGATGCAAATATATAAAATTATTACAAATACAAGAGCAGTTAAAAACTTTTTTTTACCCGTAACTATTCAGTTTTAACTTTTAAAGGATTTTTTGTAAGCTCTTGATATTCATTTCTTTTATGAAAAACATCAATAGCCAAGTACAAAGCTTCCTTAAAAGAACTAAAGCTAGCCAACCCTTTCCCCGCAATTTCAAACGCTGTTCCGTGATCCGGCGATGTACGAATTTTATCTAATCCTGCCGTATAATTCACCCCGTTTCCAAAAGAAAGCGTTTTAAAAGGAATCAATCCTTGATCATGATACATCGCTAAAATCGCATCAAATTTTTCATATTGATTGGAACCAAAAAAACTATCTGATGAATACGGACCAAAAACCATCAAGCCTTCACGAAACAATTCGTCAATTTTAGGCTTTATAATAAGCTGCTCCTCCTTACCAATAACTCCATTATCACCACTATGCGGATTTAATCCTAAAACAGCAATTTTCGGTTTATCAATTCCAAAATCTTGAATCAGTACCCTATTAATTGTTTTTATTTTAGTCTCCAACAATTCAGGAGTCAAATGTTCTACAATTTCATTTACAGGTACATGATCCGTCAGAAGACCTATTCGCAACTTACCACTGACCATCAGCATCAAAGCATCACCTTGTAATTCTTGATTCAAATAATCTGTATGCCCGGGAAATTTAAAATCTTCTGACTGAATATTATACTTATTAATCGGAGCAGTCAACAAAATATCCAACTGTCCTTCTTTCAGAGCTTTCGTCGCTGCAACAAAAGATTTAATAGCATATTTGCCCACACTATCATCCAATTTCCCAAATTCAAGATTCACTCCTTCTTTCCAAACATTCAGAACATTCATTTTTCCAGGGACAATTTGCCCCAAATTATCAATGCCCTGAATTGGCTCTTCAATCCCTAAACCTTTTTTAATAAAGGAAATTATCTTGGTATTAGCAAAAATAACAGGCGTGCAAAACTCAAACATACGATTATCCTCAAAAGTTTTCAAAACAATTTCAGGCCCGACACCGTTCAAATCACCTATCGAAATACCGACTATTATATTTTCTACTTTTTTAACCATTTTCGGTTACTTTAATTTACTTATTTTTGAACTGCAAATTTAATAAAATAAAACCAGTTATGTTTACAGGAATAATAGAAACACTCGGAATCGTAAAAAACATCCAAAAAGAGCAAGACAATCTAAATATCACCATAAGCTCTTCTATAACCAAAGAACTCAAAATAGATCAAAGTGTAGCTCACAATGGCATCTGCCTCACTGTTGTAGCAATAGATGACGAAAATTATACCGTTACTGCTATTAAAGAAACCATCACCAAAACAAACATAGACACCTGGAAGGTAAATGACGAAATCAACCTAGAAAGAGCAATGAAATTAGGAGACCGCCTTGACGGCCATATTGTTCAAGGCCACGTGGATCAAATCGGCACTTGTATTGACATTCAAGAAACAAACGGAAGTTGGCTGTTTACTTTTGAATACGACAGCCTATTAAACAATATTACAATAGAGAAAGGATCCATAACTGTGAATGGAACCAGCTTAACTGTCGTAAACTCAAAAAGAAATGAATTTAGTGTAGCTATCATACCTTACACTTACGAACACACTAATTTCAAAACCTTCAATAAAGGAAGTATTATAAATTTAGAATTTGATGTTTTAGGCAAATATGTAAAAAGGATACAAGAACTAAATCAATAAAAGAAGAAAAAATAGAAATAAAAAAAGCTCTTTACAAAGAGCTTTTTTTTGTAGCGATATATTTCTTTGATATATAATATCCAAAAATAAGAGCCGAGAAGAATAAAAACACCAATCCTCCATCAATTGGCAAACCTGGTGGTGGTGGTGGTGTCGGTGGTGGTGGCGTTGGATCGGCTGCCAAGACCATATCAACATTCAGTAATGCTACGAAAACTAAAACTAATTTCTGTACTGCTAATTTCATAGGCCAAACTTATAAATTTTTATTCTCTTTACGGAAGAAAATGGGTTTTCTTAATTGTTATTTAACGATTTCCAAACAAATGTGTTAATTCTCTGTTTTACGAAACACGAAAATAAAAATATTTTTAAACAAAACAATGTTTTTCAAAAAAAAACTTAAAAAAATCTTAAATTCTTTCCAATCGACTAAAAAAAAATAGCCTTTTACCGACTATTTCTGTTTTTTGTGGTCCCACCTGGGCTCGAACCAGGGACCACCTGATTATGAGTCAGGTGCTCTAACCAACTGAGCTATAGGACCATTACTTACACAAAGTTCATTGCGTTTAGTAAAACAACAAGGCTTTTGCCTTATTTGAGGCTGCAATATTAATACTAATTTCTATTTATTGCAAGATTTTTTTATTTTATTTCCTGACAAAGTTCAATTAAAACCCCATTCGTGGTTTTAGGATGCAAAAAAGCCACTAATTTATTATCCGCTCCTTTCTTAGGCGTCTCATTTAACACCACAAAACCTTCTTCTTTTAACCTTGCTATTTCAACCACAATATCTGTAACATCAAAAGCAATGTGATGAACCCCCTCGCCTTTTTTTTCTATAAACTTAGCAATAGGACTATCTTCCTTAGTTGCTTCTAAAAGCTCAATTTTATTTGGTCCATTCATGAAAAAAGAAGTCTTCACTCCTTCACTCTCCACTTCCTCTTCTTTATAAGCAGGTTGCCCAAAAAGTTTCTCAAAAACAAGATTTGACACTTTTAAATCTTTAACTGCAATCCCTATGTGTTCTATTTTATTCATAACTTACAAAAGTTTTAAGGTTTAATCACTAGCCCCGATGGAAGCTAACTACCCAAACCATTAGGTTTGTAGTGCGAACAGCGGGAAAATGGACTACAAAAATAAAACAAAGTTTTGCTCCTGAAAAAACTAAGTTACTTTTTATGTATTTTTGCATCATGGAAACAAACAGACAAAAGAAAATAGGCAGTTTATTACAGAATGATTTAGTAGACATTCTACAAGGTGAAGTGAGAAAAAACGGCGTCCATAACCTTATTATTTCGGTTTCGAGAGTTAATGTAACTTCTGATTTATCTATCGCCAAAGTATTTTTAAGCGTTTTCCCATCGGATAAAGGCCCAGAAATTTTAGCCGCAGTTAAATCTAACGCTCCGTTAATTAAAAATGATTTAGCGCAACGTGTAAAAAATCAATTACGAAAAGTTCCAACACTTGTCTTTTATATTGATGACAGCTTAGACTATATTGAAAAAATAGACAAGGCTTTAACCGGAGAAGAAAATCCGGTAAAAGACCCTGGATTGTTATACAAAAGAAAAAAATCGTAATTTGAATTTTCCTCTTTACATAGCCAAGCGATACAGCATTTCCTTTAGTAAAAATTCGGCAATAAACATTATTACTATTATTGCTTCTTTAGGAATTATTGCAAGCGCAATGGCTCTTTTTGTAGTACTATCGGTTTTTAGCGGTTTACGTGATTTCAGTTTAAGTTTTACCAACGACACCGATCCTGACTTAAGGATTCAACCGCTACAAGGAAAAACTTTGACAATTACTCCGGAAATAGAAAAACAATTACTAGAAAGCTCTTTTTTCAGTCATTTTAGCAAAACCACTGAAGAACGCGTTCTTTTTTACTACAACAACAAAGAGCAAGTGGCTTACATTAAAGGAGTAGATTCATCTTTTGACAAAGTGACTCAGATCAAAAAACATCTATACGTTGGCAATTGGGTTGAAAGAAATTCCAATGAAGTCGTTGTAGGATCAGAAATCAGCAGAAAACTCAATATGGGTTTATTCGATTTCACCAACGCTTTAGAAGTCTATGTACCCAAAGCAGGAAAAGGAGCCATTGATGATTTACAAGATGCTTTTACAGTGAAGAAACTGGCTCCTACCGGAATTTTCAGCATTAATGAAGACTTAGACAACAAATACATTTTTTGCGACTTGTCTTTAGCTCAAAGCCTACTCTCTTTAAAAAACAATCAAATCAGTTTTATTGAGTTTCAGTTAAAAGACGAAGCAAATGAAAAAGATGCCATCAACGAACTGAATTCCATTTTCAAAAATCATATTATCATAAAAAACAGAGCTCAACTAAATGATGCTTTATATAAAATGCTTAATTCTGAAAATCTGATTGTTTATTTGATTTTCACCTTAGTTATCATTGTAGCTTTATTTAATTTAGTCGGAGCTCTAATTATGATGATTATCGACAAGAAAAACAATTTAAAGACCTTACTTTCTCTTGGTTGCTTAAAAAAAGATATTGCTCGAATCTTTTTATTCCAAGGTTTACTCATTACTTTCGGAGGAGGCTTACTAGGTCTGTTTTTAGGCGTTATTTTAGTCATTCTACAACAACAATTCAGTTTAATTATGATTACTTCTAATTTAGCTTATCCAGTTGTTTTTGATGCCCAAAACATCTTACTAGTTAGCATCACAATCATTATTTTAGGTTACTTAGCTTCTTTGATTGCAAGCCGAAGCGTATCAAACTTTTTAAAATAATTTTCATCTCAATAAAAAGCATAAAAAAAAGGAGTTGTAAAATATTACAACTCCTTTTTCTTTGTTTTACACTTATAATTAAGCTTCAAACGGAACTACAGTAACATAAGACTTATTATCTTTTTTCTTTTGAAACTGAACAATACCGTCAACTTTTGCGTGTAAAGTATGATCTTTCCCCATGTAAACATTTTCACCTGGGTTATGTTTAGAACCTCTTTGTCTAACGATGATGTTACCAGCGATAGCTGCTTGACCACCGTAAATTTTAACGCCTAAACGTTTCGATTCTGATTCTCTACCGTTCTTCGAACTACCGACACCTTTCTTGTGAGCCATGACGTTTTGATTTTAAAAGTTAATACTCAAATCAAACAGCTTTTCCACCGTTTAATTCATCTTGTAATTTCTGTAATTCGTCCCACTTACCGTCAGCAGCCAATTGCGCTTGTTGAGCCCAAGTAGTAGGATCTAAATGTTGTACTTTAGCCTCAGCTGCATCTAAGAAACCTTTCACAGTTTCAGCAGAAGTTTCAGCTAATTTAGCATAAGTATCAATTCCAGCAGCTACTAAAACCTCAGCAGCTTTAGGTCCGATACCTTCGATTTTTTTCAAGTCATCACCTTTTTTAGCAGCAGCTTTTGCTTTTGGCGCAGCAGCTTTTTTAGGAGCTCCTGAAGCTACAATACCTTCAATGATAATTTGAGTTAATGATTGTCTGTGACCATTTTTCTTTTTGTAACCTTTTCTTCTTTTCTTTTTGAAAACGATTACTTTGTCACCTTTTACATGTTGTAAAACTTTGGCTTCAACAGAAGCACCTTCTATAGCTGGGGCGCCTAAAGTTACTGCACCATTCTCGTCTAACAAAAGTACTTTATCGAAAGAAACTTTGTCTCCTTCAGCACTAGCTAAACGGTGTACAAAAACTTTTTGGTCTTTGCTTACTTTAAATTGTTGCCCTGCTATCTCTACGATTGCGTACATACAAATGAATTTTAGTTAAAATTTCAAGGATGCAAATATACAACTAATTATTTAATTTCCAACACTTAAAAGACCAACACCTCTTTTTTCGTTAAAAAACACAAAAAAAGCCCCTTAGTTGTAACAAAAAGTCAGAAATTGCAACAAATTAAAAACGTTTTTTAATCAAAATATAATTTATGAAAAAATCTTTAATGGCTTTGAGTACTGCACTATTGCTTGGAGGAGCTGCCCATGCGCAAAAGGTAGCTTATGAAGAATATGATTTAGCCAATGGATTGCACGTTGTTCTTCATCAGGACAATTCAGCTCCAGTGGTAGTAACATCAGTTATGTATCATGTTGGCGCAAAAGACGAACAACCAGACAGAACAGGTTTTGCTCACTTTTTCGAACACCTTTTATTTGAAGGAACTAAAAACATTGAGCGTGGTGAGTGGTTTAAAATTGTTACGGCTAACGGAGGTCAAAACAACGCTAACACTACTGATGACAGAACATACTATTATGAGGTATTCCCTTCAAACAATTTAGAATTAGCTATTTGGATGGAATCAGAACGTTTGATGCATCCGGTAATTAATCAGATTGGTGTTGACACTCAAAATGAAGTAGTAAAAGAAGAAAAAAGATTACGCGTTGACAACCAACCTTACGGAAACCTAATTAAAGCTGTAAAGCAAAATATGTTCAAAGTTCACCCATACCGTTGGACAACTATCGGAGAAATGGAACATTTAGATGCAGCAACTTTAGAAGAGTTCCAAGCTTTTAATAAAAAATTCTACATTCCTAACAATGCTGTTTTAGTAGTAGCAGGTCAATTTGATACGGCTCAGGCTAAAGAATGGATTAACAAATATTTCAGCACTATTCCTAAAGGAACTCCTGTAACTCGTAAAACATACGAAGAAGCTCCGATCACAACTTCATTTAAAGCTACTTGGGAAGATCCTAATATTCAAATCCCAATGTATGTTGCATGTTACAGAACTCCGTCTATGAAAACTCGTGACGCCAGAGCTCTTGATATGATTTCATCTTATTTATCGGATGGTAAAAGCTCTAAACTTTACAAAAAGTTAGTTGATAACAAAAAAATGGCGCTTCAGATTGGTGCGTTTAACTACAGTCAAGAAGACTATGGAATGTATTTCATTTATAGTTTACCAATGGGACAAACCTCGGAAGAAGATTTAATGAAAGAAATTGATGAAGAAATCGCTAAACTTCAAACTGAATTAATTTCTGAGAAAGATTACGAAAAACTTCAAAATAAATTTGAAAGTCAATATGTAAACAGCAATGCTAGTGTTGAAGGTATTGCTAATAATCTGGCAACATATTATCTTTTATATGGAGACATCAAATTAATCAATACAGAAATTGACATTTACCGTTCTATTACAAGAGAAGAAATCAAAGAAGTGGCTAACAAGTATTTAAAACCAAACCAAAGAATGGTTTTAGATTATGTACCGGCTAGCGAAAAAACTCAAAACTAAGACGAAATGAAGAAAATAGTATATATTGCAACCTGCTTATTATTAACAGTAACAATGCAAGCACAAGACAGACCTATGCCGAAATCAGGTCCGGCTCCGACTATTAATATCAAAAAACCGGAAAGTTTTACTTTAAAAAACGGTTTAAAAGTATTGATTGTAGAAAACCACAAACTACCAAGAGTTTCTTACACCTTAACATTAGATAACGCTCCTTATGCTGAAGGCGATAAAAAAGGAGTAACTGATTTGTTAGGATCAATGTTAGGAAATGGAACCGAAAACATTTCTAAAGATGCTTTTAACGAAGAGATTGACTTCTTAGGAGCAGATCTAAGATTTTGGTCAGAAGGAGCTTCTGCAAGCGGACTTTCCCGCTATTCTTCCAGAATTCTTGAGCTAATGGCTGACGGAGCTTTAAACCCTGTATTTACACAAGAAGAATTCGACAAAGAAAAAGACAAAATAGTTGAAGGGTTAAAAGCAGACGAAAAAAGTGTTCCATCAATCGCCAGACGTGTTGAAAACGTATTAACTTTCGGTAAAACACATTATAAAGGAGAATTCGTTTCAGAAGAAACTTTAAAAAACGTTTCTTTAGCCGATGTAAAATCTAACTACAATCAATATTTTGTTCCAGGAAACGCTTATTTAGTAATTGTAGGGGATGTTAATTTCAAGAAAACAAAAAAAGAAGTAGAAAAGCTTTTTGGAAAATGGAAAAAAGCTACCGCTCCTAAAATTGAATATGTAGATCCTAAAGATGTCCAATATAGTCAAATCAACTTTATTGACGCTCCTAATGCGGTTCAATCTGAAATTGCGCTAGTAAATCTTTCTAGCTTAAAAATGACTGACAAAGATTATTTTGCAGTTTTAATGGCTAACCAAATTTTAGGTGGTGGCGGTGAAGGTCGTTTATTCTTGAACTTACGCGAAAAACACGGTTGGACTTACGGTTCTTACTCTTCTATAAATGCCGGGAAATACATCAACAAATTCAGATCAGGAGCTTCTGTTCGCAACACCGTTACTGATAGTGCTGTAGTTGAAATATTCAATGAATTGAAAAAAATCGGAAGTGAATTAGTTTCTGATGAAGAATTAAGAAATGCTAAGGCAAAATACATTGGTAACTTCGTAATGCAAATTGAAAAACCAGCAACAATTGCTCGTTATGCATTAAACAAAGAAACACAAAATTTACCGGATGATTTCTACGAAAAATATATGCAAAATATCAATGCTGTAACAGCTCAAGATGTTTTAAATGCTGCTCAAAAATACTTTTTAGCAAACAAGACCAGAGTTATCATTGTCGGAAAAGCTGCCGATGTATTACCAAACCTTGAAGCTTTGAGTAAATCAGATAAATTACCTATTTTCTATTTTGATAAATATGGTAATCCAACTGAGAAGCCCGTTGTAAAAAAACCGATTCCAGCTGGAGTTACTGCTAAAACAGTAATTGAAAATCACATTAAGGCAATTGGTGGTTTAGAAGCTTTACAAAAAGTGAAAACAGTTGCTACTTTTTCAAAAGCTACAATTCAAGGACAAGCTCTTGACATGACAACAAAAGCTGCTAAAGACAAATTTTTAGCAGAAATAAGCATGATGGGAATGGTTGTTTCTAAAACTGTTATCACACAAAAATCTGCTTATACCGTTAACCAAGGACAACGAATGGACATAACAGGTGATGATTTGAAACAAATGCAAGAATCTGCAGGGACTTTCAAAGAATTGAAATTATTAGACAACCCTTCAATTACATTAAAAGGCATTGAGGTTATTAAAGACAAAGATACTTATGCCATTCAAAAAGGAGAAACAACTTATTATTATGACGTAAAATCAGGATTAAAAGTTGCCGAATCTAAAGATATGGAACAAATGGGACAAAAAATGACTCAATTTACTTATTACGACAATTATGTTGAAGTAAAAGGAATCAAGTTCCCATATAACACTACTCTAAGCGTAGGAATGGATATTGACTTTACCACAACTGATGTAAAAATCAATGAAGGTGTAAAAGATGCTGATTTTGAATAAGAAATCAAAAAAATACACAAAAAAGGGTTTCCGATGGAAACCCTTTTTTATTTTCTACTCGAAAAATAAACGCCTATTAAAACGACAATTGCTCCAAATATCTGCATTACATTCATACTTTCTTCCATAAAGACAGTTCCTAAAAAAATAGCCACTACAGGAATTATATAAGTAACTGAAGATGCAAAAACCGGAGAAGAAATCTGAATTAATTTAAAAAAAATAATATTAGAAATTCCTGTTCCTACCATTCCCAAAATACAAATAAACAACAAAGAAGTTTGTACTTTAGGTTCTTCAACTATAGTAAAAAAATCAGAAAAATACAACACTCCTAAAGCGGGTATTATCATAATCGCAAAATTTCCGGCACTAATGGTAAGCGGATGTAAATCGGACAAATATTTCTTTATCAAATTCACATTAGTACCATAGAACAGTGATGCGACAACAATCAAAACAGCATACAGGTGATTTTCCGTTGATCCATGACCATTTCCAAACAACACCAATAGAACACAACCCACAAAACCTAATCCTACTCCAAAAAACTGTCGGCGTTCTACCGGAATTTTAAAAAACAACAAACCGACTAACAATGTATTTAGCGGTGTTAACGAATTCAAGATAGAACTTATAGAACCATCAATTTTAGACAATGCAGTAGCAAATAAAAAAACAGGGACGAATGTTCCGCACAAAGCAGTTAATGCTATATATTTCCATTTATAGGATGGAATCTTCGTCAAATGCTTAAATCCTATTATCAATAAGAATATGCCAGCAAAAATTATTCGCAAAGCTCCTAATTGAATCGGATTAACTCCTTTTAATCCCAATTGCATTAAAATAAAAGAACTTCCCCAGACACACCCTAAGAAAGCTAATAAATACCATTTTAAGTTATTTTTACCCATATTTAATGTTTTCAAAGACCAAAATTCCAACTTTATTTTCAAATAGGTTTCTAAATTTTGTATTTTTGTTGATATTTTTACATTTAATTTCAATTTGTTATGAAAAAAATAAAAGTTGTCTCCCTAATAGTTCTTTCAACAGTAGCCTTAGTAAGCTGTAAAAAAGAAGCAGAACAAACCGCTGAAGTTGCAACTAACAAAATAGAAGTTGTTGCCGAAAATAATGCTCCTGCAAAAGTAGAAACTGCTAGCTTTACAATTGACGGTATGACTTGCGAAATTGGTTGTGCTAAAACTATTGAAAGCAAACTTTCTGGTTTAGAAGGTGTAGAAGAGGCTAAAGTAAACTTTGAAGAGAAAAAAGCAACAGTTGTTTTTGATGCCAATAAACAATCTGCTGAAAGTATAAAAACAACTGTAGAAGGTGTTGCTGGTGGCGATACGTATACAGTTAGCGATATGCAAGTAAATCCAAAGGCATAATTTTTAACGCTATAAAAACATAAAAACCACTTTAAAAGTGGTTTTTATGTTTTTATTATTTCCATTTAACGGTTTCCATTATTCTCCTAATATCATCTTTCACATAACTGGCAGCCGGTAAAATAGAATCAAAATTAGGTTTTGCATAAAAATACATGCTTCCTACTAAAAAATTCTTCGTACTATCGGTTACATAAAACTGTGCATTTGTTGCTGCATTACCGCCTACTTCCGAGAACATACCATATACTTTCCTATTCTTATCAATATAAGGTTGCGCACTAATCTCATCTGCTTTTACGGCATGATCATAGGTTAATTTTTGAGCATCTTTAAGCAATTGTTCTATATTATTATCCACTTTTTTATAGGTAACATAAACTGTAGCTTTCATTTTAGGATAATGTACCTCAAAAGAACAGTTTTCATTTCCCTTTATTTTAGTCTCATTATTAATATCAAAAGTAAACGGACAACTTCCTTCTAACTTCCCATAAGTCGGATTCGGATATTCTAATCGCAATTGCGCTTTTGGCTTAGGTAATGTTTCATCACCGCAAGATTGTAATCCTATTCCAATAAAAGCTAATAGTATTATTTTTTTCATTTTTAAAACTTTCAATATTTACGATAACGTAACTTTTATTTGTTTTATTCTTCGCTTATCTAAACTTTCGATGGTAAACACACATAGTCCAAATGGTATTTTTTGCCCTTTTTTAGGAAAGTTTCCTGAGATTTCAAGAATAAATCCAGCTAAAGTTTCCGCTTCCCCTTTGGCTTGTTCAAACAAATCTTCATCAACTTCAACGATTCTAAAGAAATCCTTTAAACTAATTTTCCCGTCAAAAACATAATTCTTATCATCAATTTGCGAATACACTAGATCTTCATCATCAAATTCGTCGCTAATATCGCCCACGATTTCTTCCAAAATATCTTCCAACGAAATCAATCCGGAAGTTCCTCCGTACTCATCAACCACAATAGCCAAGTGGTTTTTCATTCCTTGAAACTCTTTCAACAAATTGTCAAGTTTTTTGTTTTCCGGAATAAAAAACGGATCTCGAATTAAACTTTGCCAATTGAAATCTTTCTTTTCATCAATATGCGGAATCAAATCTTTGATAAACAAAACACCTTCGATTTGATCAATATTTTCTTTATAAACCGGAATTCGGGAATATCCTTTATCAATTATTTTAGGCAAAACCTCGTCAAAAGTTTCTTCGATATCCAACGCAAAAATATCGATGCGCGGACTCATTACCTGACGAACTTCAGTATTTCCGAAAGAAACAATTCCTTCTAACAGTTTTTGTTCCTCAACAGTAGTTTCCTCCTGATTGGTCAATTCTAAAGCTTGAGACAATTGGTCTACCGAAAAATTAGTCTTTTGCACACTAAATTTCTTTTCGATATACAATGTAATGTTACGCATGGGAATAGTCACCGGAGCCAAAATTTTAAACAAAAGAGAAACCGGAATCAGAACGATCTTAGCAAAAGTGACGTTATTCCTATTGGCATAAATTTTAGGCAAAACTTCACCAAAAAGCAAAATCAAGAAGGTAACCACAACTACTTCCAGTACAAAACGAAGTAATCCAGAGTGCACTCCTCCAAAAAGCCTTTCGCTAAAAGAAGAAAATATAATAACTACACCTATATTAATAAAGTTATTGGCCACCAAAATAGTAGCCAAAAGCTGTTTGGGTCTATTCAGCAAATCCGAAATTAAACTTCCTTTGTTTAAATCTTCATGCTCTAAATCGTCAATGTCTTTTTGAGAAAGTGAAAAAAGGGCAACTTCTGAACCTGATATAAAGGCAGAACAAATAAGCAGAATAAAAACAGCTAACATTCCGGTTAGCATTTCAAAATCAATAGTAGAAAAAAAACTGGAAGGGTCCGAGTCCAAATTAGTACGTATTAGTTAAACATTAAAAAGGCAAATCGTCATTACCTAAGTTTGCGTCGTCAAAATTAGTGTTTTTCGGAGATTCTAACTCACTTGCTTTAAAGTTTTGTTTGGTGTTAGCTTCCGGATCTTTTTTAGTAGTTAAAAAAGTGAATTCAGTCACTTGAATTTCGGTAGTATATTTAGTATTACCATCTTCCGCTTGCCACTGACGTGATTTAATGCGGCCTTCAATATAAATTTTGTCTCCTTTAGAAAGGTATTTTTCACAAATTTCTGCAGCTTTATTGCGTACTACTATATTATGCCATTCGGTAGAAGTGATTTTTTCACCCGTTGTTTTATTGATGTAAACTTCGTTAGTTGCCAAAGGAAAACGACCTATACAGTTTCCTCCTTCAAAATAATGCATCTTAACTTCGTCTCCTAAATGTCCTATCAAAAGTACTTTATTTACTGTTCCGTTCATGGCGTGTAAGTGTTTGAGTAAATCAAATATAGTATTTTTTAGAATACCTCACTATAGTTTGCTGTAATAAAATTGTGCAACACTATAGGGAAAGGCAGTTTCAATAAGCGATCAAATGAAATAGCGTCGGCGAGTTCAGTCTTTAATTCTACTTGAAAAAATCGAATATTCAAATGTTGATGTGATAGTTTATGAATTACAGAAGCTTGTTCCAAAAATGCGACCGTTGCATTCTCATATTGCTGAAGAATTTTTGCTTGAGTTTCGTCTATCGAAATTTCCGTTTCTGTTTCTAGCAAAGGAAACTCATATAAATTATGCCAAATTCCTTTTGCTGTTCTTTTTTCGACAAGAAAATTCCCTTCGCTGTCGCTTACTATTATATAATTAAAGTATCTATTTTTAACTTTTAGCTTTTTGGATTTTACAGGTAATTCGTCCACTCTCTTTTTTTGCAAAGCGAAACAACTACTATTTAAAGGACAAACCGAGCAATCCGGACTTTTAGGCGAACATTGTGTCGCTCCAAACTCCATAATCGCTTGATTGAATAACGCAGCTTTACCTTTTGGCAACAAACTATCGGCTAATTCCTGAAACTCTTTTTTAGTTTTAGATTGTGCAATATCTGACTCCACTCCAAAATAACGTGCCAAAACCCGAAAAACATTTCCATCAACAACTGCCACATCTTCTCCAAAAGAAATAGAAGCAATAGCAGCAGCAGTATATTCCCCTACTCCTTTTAATTGTAACAAATCATTGTAGTTATCCGGGAACTTTCCGTTTAAATCTCTACTTATATATTGAGCGGTTGCATGTAAATTTCGAGCACGAGAATAATACCCCAAGCCTTGCCACAATTTCAGAACCTGCTCTTCATGAGCCTTTGCTAAATCATGAACTGTTGGAAAAGCTTCAACAAAAGCCAAGTAATAAGGCAATCCTTGTGCTACTCGTGTTTGTTGTAACATAATCTCAGACAGCCAAATATGGTAAGGATTTTGTGTTTTTCGCCAAGGTAAATCGCGCTTATTTTGTAAATACCAATCAACTAAAGAGTTAGAAAAATCCATTTTTTTAATTTGAAAAACAAAATTAAAACTTTAGCAGTTAAATTTTAATTAATTAAGGTTGATTTATTGTTTTTTTAATTTGTATATTTGCACACTCTAAAAATGAACACAAAATATTAATACGAAAGAAAATGACGAAAGCAGATATCGTAGCGAAAATTTCTGAAAAACTAGGTCTTGAAAAAAATGACGTTCAAGCAACAGTTGAATCTTTCATGGAAGAAGTGAAAAATTCATTAGAAACTGGGGATAATGTTTACCTAAGAGGTTTTGGAAGCTTTATCATCAAAACAAGAGCTGAAAAGACAGGTAGAAACATTTCAAAAAACACTACAATCAAAATTCCTGCACACAACATTCCTGCATTTAAACCTGCTAAAGTATTTGTTGAAGGAGTAAAAACAAAAACTGAAGTAACCGTATAATTATTTATTAATCTAAACCAACAAAGTTATGCCAAGTGGTAAAAAGAGAAAAAGACATAAGGTAGCAACTCACAAACGTAAGAAGAGAGCGAGAGCTAACCGTCACAAAAAGAAAAAGTAGTTTAAAACTACTTTTCTTTTTTTAGAGTTCTTTGAAATGAATTGGCAAAAACACCAATTCTCCGGGTAAAATACCTGTAAAAATTGTTTAATCCATCCTTTCAATTTAGTTAAAAGCTGTGAGTAAAAAGTTATAAGTTCCTGAACTGCAAACTATAACCCACAACTACAAACTCAATAGTTGGGATAAAAATGTACCGCATGAACAAAGAATTAATTATTCGTTCCAGTTCTGATGCCGTAGATTTTGCCTTGTTAAAAGATGGAAAACTAATAGAATTACATAAAGAAGAAGAAAAAGGAGCACAGTTTCAAGTTGGCGATATTTTTATTGCTAAAATCAGAAAACCAGTTCCCGGATTGAACGCTGCTTTTGTAAATGTAGGCTATGAAAAAGATGCCTTTTTACATTATCATGATTTAGGTCCGAATTTATCTTCTTTAATGAAATTTCTTAAACTTGTAAGCGCAGGTAAAACAAAAGACTTTTCACTCAAAAATTTTCCTTTTGAACCTGAAATTGACAAAAATGGTAGCATAAACGATGTTTTAAGTGCTAACCAGTCAGTTTTAGTACAAATTGTGAAAGAGCCTATTTCTACTAAAGGTCCAAGAATCAGTTCTGAGATTTCTTTAGCAGGAAGATATGTGGTTTTAGTTCCCTTTTCAGATCGCGTTTCGGTTTCTCAAAAAATCGTTTCCAAAGAAGAAAAAGAACGTTTAAAACGACTGGTTCAATCCATTAAACCAAAAGGATTCGGCGTAATTGTCCGTACGGTAGCCGAAGGCAAAAAAGTAGCTGAACTTGATCGTGATTTGCAAAATCTAATCGATCGTTGGTCTGCTATGTGCAAAAGATTGCAAACGGCTCATCATCCGTCAAAAGTATTAGGTGAACTCAACAAAGCATCTTCCATTTTAAGAGATGTTTTTAATGATACTTTCACCGGAATTCATGTTGACGAAGAGGAATTGTATTTACAAACGAAGGACTATCTGCAAGAGATAGCTCCGGATAAAGTGTCTATCGTAAAACACTATCAATCAAAAGAAGTACCGCTTTTTGAGAAATACCACATAGAGCGACAAATTAAAACGTCTTTTGGTCGTACTGTTTCCATGAGCAAAGGAGCTTATCTCATTATTGAGCACACCGAAGCTTTACACGTAATTGATGTCAATAGCGGAAATCGCTCCAACAAAGCTCAAAGTCAAGAAGAAACAGCTTTAGAAGTAAACTTAATTGCAGCTGCAGAAATTGCACGTCAGTTAAGACTTCGAGACATGGGCGGAATCATTGTTGTCGATTTTATTGATATGCAAAATGCAGACAATAGAAAAAAACTATATGATTTCTTAAAAGAAGAAATGAGTGACGATAAGGCTAAACACAAAATCTTGCCTCCTAGTAAATTTGGTTTAATACAAATTACTAGACAAAGAGTCAGACCTGAAGTTCACATTAAAACAAGAGAGGAAGACCCGAATGAAAACGGGGAAATTGAAGCTCCAATTTTAATTATTGACAAGATAGAAGCTGACCTAGAAAGAATTATAAAAGACCATAAAAAGATTGTATTAAACACACACCCTTTTGTGGCAGCATACCTTACAAAAGGTTTTCCATCCGTTCGTTCAAAATGGTATTTTGAACACAAACGATGGGTGAAAGTTATACCTCGTGACGCTTACACGTATTTAGAATATCATTTCTTTGACAAAGAAGGAAATGAAATTAAATAACTTAAAATCCGTTATTCTTTATTGAGTAACGGATTTTTTTATTGAATACTTTCTAGTATTCATTCGTATAAAATCTTTATTTTTAAAATCTGAAAAAATACTTAATTAGTACTACAAATGCTTTTTAACTCCTTTGACTTTGCTCTCTTTTTGCCTATAGTTTTTGTTTTGTACTGGTTTATTTTTGCTAAAAAACTAAAGCTTCAGAATTTTTTAATTGTTGTTGCCAGTTATGTTTTTTATGGCTGGTGGGATTGGCGTTTCTTATTTCTTATTTTTTTAAGCACAGGAATTGACTACAGCATTGGTTTACTATTAGAAAAAGAGCATAGAAAATTCAACCGAAAAATTCTCCTTTGGATCAGTATTTTGACTAATCTGGGAATGTTGGCTTTTTTTAAATATTTCAATTTCTTTGTTGAGAACTTTATTACTGCCTTTTCTCTGTTTGGGTATTCTTTAAAAGCTAGTTCTCTGAATATTATTTTGCCTGTCGGAATTAGTTTTTACACCTTTCAAACACTAAGTTATACTATAGATGTTTACCGGAAAAAACTAAAACCGACTCATAACTTTATTGCTTTTTCGGCATTTGTCAGTTTCTTTCCTCAACTTGTTGCAGGACCTATTGAACGAGCAACACATCTATTGCCTCAATTTTATCAAAAGCGAAAATTTGACTACGAAAAAACTATTACTGGCTGTCGCCAAATTTTATGGGGTCTATTCAAGAAAGTAGTAATTGCGGATAGTTGTGCTGAATATACCGATCAAATTTTCCAAAATCCGGAAGCTTTTAACGGAAGTACCTTGTTCTTAGGCGCCTTATTTTTTACTTTTCAAATTTATGGTGACTTTTCAGGATATTCAGATATTGCCATCGGGACTTCTCGTCTTTTTGGCTTTGATTTGATGCAGAATTTCAACTTTCCTTATTTTTCCAGAAACATTGCAGAGTTTTGGCGCAGATGGCATATTTCTTTGTCTACCTGGTTTAGAGATTATCTTTACATTCCCCTTGGCGGAAGCCGTGGAAATACGGTTAATAAGATAAGAAATACTTTTATCATTTTTGTCGTAAGCGGATTTTGGCACGGAGCCAATTGGACATTTATTGTTTGGGGATGTTTACATGCTTTATTCTTTTTACCGTTGTTACTCTCCAAAACAAACAGAACTTATCTGAATACTGTTGCCGAGAATTCATTTTTTCCCAGTTTAAAAGAATGTATTCAAATGTTATTCACATTTGGAATTGTTGTTCTAACATGGATTTTCTTTCGCGCAAAAAATATACATCAAGCTTTAACATACCTAAATGGCCTATTTTCTCGTTCTTTCTTCCAAATTCCTTCTTTCGACAGAAAAAGAGAATCTTTAGTTATAGCTGCTTTTCTTTTTTTGTTTATTTTAATAGAATGGATAGGCAGAAAAGAAACTTTTGCTTTAGAGAAAACAGGTTTGAAATGGAATCGATTGATTCGTTGGATCTTTTATCTTTTACTTGGAATCATTATTCTGCTTTTTAGCGGTTCTAAACAAGAATTTATCTATTTTCAATTCTAATTCGCATGAAAAAATTCATTCTGAAAATACTATTTTTTGTTTGTTTGCTACTTTTAGCTTTCTTCCTTTGTATTTCCTTTGCCGATGGTACAACGGATTCTTCTTATTTAAAATTTACCAGTCCAAAACAAAAAAGCTTCATTTTAGGAACTTCCAGAGCAGCACAAGGTTTACAACCTAAAATTTTTGACAGCATTTTGAATACATCACTTTATAATTTTGCATTCACTATTGAACAAAGTCCTTATGGACCAACATATTTACACAGTATCCAAAAAAAACTAGACTTTAATACTAAAGACGGAATTTTTATTCTTTCAGTTGATCCTTGGAGTATTTCTTCAAAAACGGAAAATCCAAATGACAGTATTCACTTTAGAGAACTTACCCTTTGTTTGGGTAATACATCAAATATGAATCAGCATCCTAACTATGAATATTTATTAAAAAATCTTCAAGGTCAATTTTACACTATTTTCACTAATAAATTTTTCTATAAAGTTCTGGGAAAGGATAAACCTAAAGCCTTTTTGCATGAAGATGGTTGGCTCGAACTTTTTGTTCCGATGGATTCTGTTGAACTTAACAAACGTGTAACTCATCAAATTGAAGATTATAAGAATAATATTCTACCTCAATTTCAGTTCTCAAACTTACGATTAAACTATCTGAAACAAACGATTCAATTTTTAAAGAAACACGGAAAAGTATATTTAGTAAGACTTCCGGTTCATCCGAAAATGATGGCGTTAGATCAAAAATTAATTCCAGATTTCAATACTAAGATGAATTCTTTAGTTCCTTTGGCTGATGCTTATCTCGATTTAACTTCGACAACTGCCGATTGTACTTTTATCGATGGGAATCATTTATATAAAACATCAGGAAAAGAAATTTCAAAAAACATAGCTGAATGGATAAAATCGCAAAATACACATTGATTATCGGCTCCTTTCAACACTAATTCGTTGCTTAATTTCGTTTCCGTCTTCATCTACAACAGTAATCAAATGCTGTCCATTTGTAGTTATTAATGATTGTTCATGAAACGTTTTAGTTGTTCCCAAAAATTGGTCATCAACATACCAAAAAAGTTCTGCTTCCGGATTAGAGTGCGCTACTTTCAGGATCACAGGTTGTTCGATTCCGTTAAAATCTTTCGTCAAGATAATTTTGGTAAACTCATTGGGGTAAATAAATGCCATTCTTGGCTTTGCATTGGCATCTTTGCAATCTTCCCGCAATGGTGGTACCGGAACATAATCTACATGCTTGCTTTTATAATACCATTCCATTACCGGAGGTAAAATAAACCAAGATTTGGAAACCATATTATCAATACTTTCACAACTGCTGTTTACGGTAAACTGAAGGTTTTTATCCAAATGAATGATTTTATGGTACGGACATGTCTCTGTTTTTTTAGACGTTTTAGGAATCCATTGCTCAACAATCGGACAATTTTCTTGTACTAAATACCCCGATTGTTCACAAACCATTACTTTTTCCATATCATTAAACGGTTGGGCAAACCATTTTCCTTTTGGCAACGTTCTAAAGACATCAAACAAAACGGGCGCTGCACTTTCCACACCAGTCAATAACGGACGGCCTTCTCCAGTAGCATTTCCTACCCAAACACCCACAACATAATCAGGATTTACGCCAATAGCCCACGCATCTCTTCCGCCAAAACTAGTTCCTGTTTTCCAAGCAATTTCCAATGACGAATCATAAAAACGCCATGCCTCGTCACCTTCTGGTCGGTTGACTTCCTTCATTGCATTAAAGGTTTGCCAAATAGCTCCGGCTCCGTAAATATTCTTTTCACTTTTTTCTATTCCAAAATCAATCGGTTCGTCAGTGATGTATCGGAGCAAAGTCATTTCCTTACTTCTGTACAAATCTTGCTTTGTCGTAAAGTGATTCAACGTTGAAGCCATGTAAGCATAGGCTCCGCACAAGTCCCACAAACTAGATTCGGCACCACCCAAAATCAACGACAAACCATAATGTGACGGATGACGATTAATAGAATGCTGTTTTAACTTCTGAAGCTTTTCATATAATCGATTTACAGAATACTCTTTTAGCATCAAAACAGCCGGAATATTCAGTGAACGTGCCAATGCTCTACTGGCAGGAACAGCGCCATCGAACGTATAGTTATAATTTTGTGGTGAATAACCACTAATTTGCGTTGGAATATCAGGAACCAAAGTATTCGGAAGCAATTCGCCTTCATCGAGCATGGCAGCATACAAAAAGGGTTTTAAAATACTACCCGTACTTCTTGGTGCTTGAATCACATCGACATCTTTTTGATGCTCTTTGTCCGTTGGTGTATTCCCGACATAAGAAAGCACTTTTCTAGATTTTACATCAACCACTAACACCGCCATATTATAGACTTTATTTTGACGAAAAGAATTGTAATATTGTGCTACAATTTCGTTTACTCGTTCTTGCAACGTATGATCAATAGTTGTGGTTATTTTTTGTCCTTGCTTTTCTGTATTAATTTTTTCCGTTAAATGAGAGGCTATTTTAGGAATGGCATATGGTTTTTGCGGAAGCGGTTCTAACAAAGCCAAATCGTACGTTTCTTTATCTATTGTATTTTGTTGCCAAAGTTTCTTCAGTAACCGATTGCGCTTTTGCAACAAAATTTCCTGATTTTTTCCCGGATAAATTAATCTCGGTGCGTTGGGTAAAACAGCTAAAGTAGCGGCTTCTGCCCAAGACAATTGATGCGGTTGTAAACCGAAATAACGCCAAGAAGCCATTTCTAATCCTACTACATTTCCACCAAATGGCGCATGCGACGCATATAAATTTAACACCTCATCTTTGGTATAGCGAAACTCTAAACGAGTCGCCAAGATGACTTCCAAAAGTTTTTCAAAATAACTTCTTTCGGCATTTTTTCGATGCAGACGAATGACTTGTTGGGTTAACGTACTTCCACCGCGAACTACTTTTCCAGCTGCCCTGTTTTGTTGGAAAGCATGAAGCATTGCCACAGGATTAAAACCAATGTGTTTGTAAAAATATTGGTCTTCAAAAGCAACAATACATTTTTGAAATTTATAAGGAACACTATCACTTTCCGGAAAACGCCATTGCCCGTCTTTTGCAATTTTGGCTCCCAAAAACTGCCCGTTACTACTTTCCACAACTGTAGCATAAGAATCATTGAATAAATTTCGTGGCAACGAAAAATAATATATTGTCAACAAAATAAATCCTACAATGATTTTTCCGGAATTTGAAAGAAATATCTTTTTGATTTTCAGAATTAATCCTATTACTTTTTTAGAAAGCATTTTTTTTCTTGATACAGTTGTTGTCTCTGTTTTGATAAATTGTATTTATAAAGATTTTGTATTTCAAAAATAGTAAAGTTTAATCAAAATAGCGATCTGTTTTTTTCAACCTTTTTGGATGTCCTTTTTCATTGCTTACAAATAAAAAAACCCTAAACTCCAATTGGAGTTTAGGGTTTTCACTTAACTAAAAAATTAATAGCGCTTACTTACTCTTTAATAATTTTTAATGTTTTCACTTCTTCATTATGAGAAGTTACTCTTATCAAGTACGTTCCTGCTGCTAAGTTTGAAACATCAACAGAACCTTGATTTGCATTAATCGTTTTATAAATCACTTCTTGTCCTAACAAATTATAAATAGAGATGTTTGCTATATTTTCATCAAAAGAAACATTCAACACATTATTTACCGGATTTGGATAAATGTTCCATTTTGAAACTCTGTTAAATTCTTCATTAGACAATGTACTAGCTGAACATTCAAGTAAAATTAAGTTGGAACTATTATTTGTTGTACCATCTCCTAATCTTCCTTGTCCGTTTAATCCGCACACACTTAAAGATGCATCAGTATTTAACGAAAAAGTGTGATATGCTCCTGCTGAAATTAACTCATGATTATTAGAATTTGTTACAGTAATCAAATTAGTATTATTTGTTGTACCATCACCTAATTGACCATAGGTATTTTCACCTGTGTAAAACATATTTCCATAAGTGATTGTTCCTACCGTATAATTCCATCCGGCATCTATATTTTGTACTTGATCAAAAATAGAAACTGGAGTTAATCGATTGGTATTGGTACCATCTCCAAGTTGCCCATACGCATTATTCCCCCATGTAAGAAGAAGTCCATTTAACTTTTTACCCACAGAATGATTATACCCTGCAGCTACATCAGCCCAATCATCATCTGTACCTATTTGAGTAGGAACTGTTGCGTTATTGGTCGTTCCATTTCCAAGTTGACCATCAGTATTGCTACCCCATGTCCAAAGTGTACCATTCATTTTAATAGCTAATGAAAAACCAGATCCTGCAGCAATTTTTAACCAACTAGTATCTGTTCCGATTTGTGTTGGAGTAGTTTTGTTTACAGTTGTTCCGTCGCCTAATTGACCAAAATTATTATTTCCCCATGCCCAAAGTGCACCATTATCTCTTATTGCTAAAGCAAATCCCTCTCCAGTAGTAACTCTAATCCAGTTCGTTGATGTTCCAATTTGGGTTGGAGTAGTTTTATTTGTTGTTGTACCATCTCCTAATTGACCAAAGGTATTATTTCCCCATGCCCATAATGTTCCATCTGCTTTAATTGCTAAAGTGAAACCACCACTTGCCGAAACACTTTGCCAATTGTTCGCTGTGCCTATTTGAGTTGGAGTACTTTTGGCAATTGTTGTACCATCTCCCAATTGTCCATAACCATTATCTCCCCAAGCCCACAATGTTCCATCTGTTCTTATTCCTACTGAATGTGTATAACCTGCACTGATAGTTTCCCAACAGCTTAAAGTATTAGAAAGTGTTGTAAATGAACCGCAATACACCCATTCTGTTTGGTCGTTACCACAAACTGAAGCTACCCACCAATGGTAATCAGTATTTGGAGATAAGTTGTCAATATTAGCAGAAGTTGAAGTTGTATTACCATCAATTCCACCAATTGTAGGTTCCGTATTATATAAATACAAATACGTATCTGGTGTTGGTGTTGCTGATGTCCAGTTAAGTATTGCAGTTGTTGCTGTAATATTCTCTGTCCAAAATTGTCCTGGAGGGTTACAAGTTGGAGTACTATCCTGACATTTTATTGAACGAACTCTTTCTGTATTTTGAGCTCCACAATTTGCATTTGCACTAAAATAGTATCTTATAACTCCTGATGTGGTAGTGGAATTCCAAACCAAAGGTGTTACTCCACTTGCTAAAACTACTGTTCCATCTCCATTGGTAATAGTGATATAATCAGTAGTAACTGAACTAGTGAAAGTATATTGTTTATTTGAAGATACATTTACATTTGAATATTCGCCAGCATAAGCATCGTCTACAATTTGTTGTAAACTACCATTACAGGTTGGAGTAAAGGTTGCATTCGGATATAAACCATAAGTTGCACTGTTACAAGTGAGTGCTGCAAGTGTCGTAAAACTTCCTCCGGAAACCCAAGCACTTTTTGTTCCATTACAATTTGATCGTATCCAATAATAATAAGTCGTTGCTGCCGATATTCCGCTCAATACTCCTACACCAGCCGATGTAGTTGTTGCAGAAGCTGTTGTGGTACTTGTTGGCGCAGTATTACTTGTAATAATATAAATATCATAATTAGTCGGCGTAGTTGCTGGCGCTGTCCAGTTCAATCTGCAAGAATTTGATGTAATATTAGAAACCGATAATTGAGTAGGCAAACCACAACTTGATGACGTAGCACATTGCATATATTTTACTCTATTGGCACCTTGCGAACCACAACTGGAATTAGAATGTAGATAATAGCGTACCACACCTGTATTCGTACCAGAAGACCAGCTTAATGGCGTTTGACCACTTGCCAAAATTGAGGTTCCCGTACTATTAGTAATCGAAATAAAATCAGTGCCTACAGAAGAAGAGAACACATATTGTTGGTTTGCAGCTATGTTTACATTTGAATATTCGCCAGCATAAGCATCAGAAACAATTGTCTCGTTACTTCCAGTACATGAAGGCGTAAAAGTAGTATTAGGATACAAACCATAAATAGCTCCATTGCAACTTAGTGACTGGTTCATTGTGAAAGAGCCACCCGAAGCCCAACTACTTTTTTCTGAACCACAATTAGATCGTATCCAATAATAATAGGTAACACCGGCTGTTAAACCATTAATATCTATAGTTGTATCAGTATTAGTAAGTGTCGCAGTGCTATTTACTGTTGGAGCGGTATTTGTTGTGATGATATAAATTTCATAACCATTACTCGGCACACTAGTTGGAGCAGTCCAAGACATTCTTATTGAATTGGAAGTAATGTTGGCTACTGCCAAATTAGAAGGAGGCATACAAGTAACAGATGATGTAATACAATTTACATATTTATTACGCGGACTTCCTGTAGAAGTACCATACCCGCACTGGGCATTATCATGAGAATAAAAACGAACTACCCCAGATGTAGAGCCAGAATTCCAGGTTACAGGCGTTGCACCACTTGCTAAAACGACTGTTCCTAGAGCATTCGTAATGGTAATAAAATCGGTACTATAATTAGTTTTAAAGACATATTCAGTATTTGGAACAACAGCTATATTAGAAAAACTTCCATTCATGACATTAGTTGCAAACCACTCATCACTTCCATTACAATCAGGCGTAATTGTAGCCGAAGGATAAATACCATAATAGGCACTATTACAAAGCAATGATGAGATCGTTGTAAAAGTTCCTCCATAAATCCATTCTCCTTTTTGATATTGGCAATCAGCACGAAGCCAATAATGATATGTAGTATCTGGATTTAAATTGGTAACTAAAATTGAACTTGTAGTTGAATCACTTGTAGGCACTGTTTC
Source organism: Flavobacterium sp. U410 (assembly GCF_053570605.1). Taxonomy (NCBI): domain Bacteria; kingdom Pseudomonadati; phylum Bacteroidota; class Flavobacteriia; order Flavobacteriales; family Flavobacteriaceae; genus Flavobacterium; species Flavobacterium sp. U410. The sequence continues at coordinate 3,181 of NZ_JBSEFI010000008.1, read as the reverse complement.
TCCTGGCGTAGTTGATGAAGTACTTACATAAGCATCATAACCAAATGTAGGCGCAGTGGAGGGTGGCGTTAAATTTATAGTACACGATATTGGAGTAATGTTAGTTACACCAGCAGGTGTTGGATCTAAACAAGGTGGTGCAGTAACCCATGTTACTTTTCTTGCTCTTACAAACTGATTAGTAGTTTCGCATTGTGCGTTTTGATGAATGTAATATCGAACCGTTTGATTGTAAACAGAAACAAAGCTTACAGGTGTAACGCCAGAAGTAATTACTTGTGTACCTGTATCATTAGTAATTGTTATATAATCAGTAGATACGGATGTCGAAAAAGTATAGTACTTCGATGGTTCAATATGCACATAGGTATATTCACCAGTTCTTGCATCGGAGTTAATAGTGTTTGAGCCAGCTGCACCAGTGGCTTGAAAAATCCCGACAGGATATTGGCTGCCCGTTGTACACTGAGCAGAAATTTTTGACGCTGAGAAAAAGAGCATCAAAAATAAAAATAAAGTAATTGTTTTTTTCATTTTTATGATCTATAATATTATTATGTAGATATAAAAGAGACTCAAACGACTTTCATTTTAACTTTATTATTAAAGCTATTGAGCCTCTCATTGTTTTTATTTTTTTGATTTTAATCGAAAAAATCATCCCTCTTCAATTAATCAAGTAGGATTCTCTTTTTAGTTCTATTTTGTTCTTCTGTTGGAACTATTTATTATTTTATTTAATCTTAAAGCAAAAATATCAGAATAGAAGTATTCATCCAGTTTGTTAATTTGACTATTTATAAATAATCAGATAACCAAACATAGCATATACTTTTGATTTTTAGATATTTAATCTGTATTCTTCAATCTTCCAATGTAATAGTTAGGAGAAAGTCCTGTTTGCTTTTTAAAAACACGAACAAGAGTATTCGCATCTTTATAACCTACTTCTTCTGCAATAGCTTGCAAGGTGTATTTACGAAAATAATCTGAGTCTTTCAACTTTTGAAGCACATAATGAATTCGTAATTCTTGTGTATATTCTGAAAAAGTTTTTTGCATCTCTTGATTAAAATATTGTGACAAATATGCTGTATTTGTGTTTAATTTTTTTGCCACAAAAGCCAACTTGAAATTTGGATCTAAAAAAGTTTCTTTTTGTTCTAATTTTTTTAGACCTATTGTTATCTTTTCAATAAGATCTTCATCAATTGATTGTTTTGCTTGCGTTTCAATTTTATCATTTTGCAGATTATTACTATTTGAAGCTTGAGTTTCTTTTAGATTTTGAATAATTTTTAAAAATCGAATGTGTTTTTCTTTTTGCCGTTTATGATAATAGTAAAAACTAGAAACTACCACAACTAAAATAATTAAAATGCTATAGAGAGAAATTTTAAAATAATCCCTTGAAGCAATAATTTTGTTAGACTCTTCTTTTATTTTATTTAAATCGTAATCATGAAGAAAATTTAAAGATTTACTTTTTATTTCTTCTATTGATTTAATTAATTCTAAACTTTTTCGAGCATAGAGATAAGCATTTTCAGTGTCTTTTTTTTCACTATAACATTGTGTCATAATATTATAAGCCATTAATAGATTCTCCTTTGAAACCTTAGTTATTTGATAGCTTTCTTCATACTTCTTACAATAGAAAAGTGCTGAATCAACTTGTTTTAAATGATGAAAACAATCAGCCATTCCTAAATCAAACAACTGTTCCGTTCTTATATTATCATGAATAACGGGATACTTTTTTCCATTTCTATATAAAGACAATGATTTATCATAATTCCCAGCCAAAGCTGCACTTTTTGCTTCTCGCATACTCAACAAAGCTTTTGTGTAATCAGGATAAAAATTATCTTGTAACATCAGTATTGCAGCTACTTTAAAGTAATGATTTGCAGAATCTAACAAAACATTTTTTTTTGATTTAATATAATACTCTTGATAGGCTGCGCCTATGATGTTATATTTATCTGCAAATAATTTATTGTTCATTACTTTTTTTTCACCAACTCCTAATTTTAAATGTGGTGTAGTCTTTAACTCTCTCTTTAACAAAGCAATTCCATTTACATAATCTCCCATTGCTACTTTTATTAATCCATATTGTTCATTAAAATGATTATCAGGCACACTCATTTTATATTTATCAAGATATAATAATGCCATGTCGTACTCACCTAAATTTTTATGGATGTAAAAAAGCTTGTTAACACACATTCCAATCAAACCTTGGTACACTTTGCTTGATTTATCAATCTTACTTTTTTCAATATCATTTATAAGTAATACAAGAAGTTCTTTAGAATAAATAAACTCTGATTTGTTATAAAAATAATTAGCAATGTAATATTTACCATAAAAACTAAACAGTTCATTTTTAGAATTACTAATTTCTAAAGCTTCAGTGTAAGCTTTTTCAGGATTTGAAATAAGATTTTCCTGAATACTTCGGGTTCTACTAATTTCTGATTCACTCAATTCCTGAGCAAATATCAAATTAATAAAGAATAATAGTATGATAGAAAAAATAAATTTATACATCTTGAAAATTAGAAATTCAAACTGAAAATTATTGCTAGCTAGAATAAAAGAAAACTACACCTTTTTAGAAAATCATTCTATAAAATAGCTTTTATCATTTTCATTTGTTTTTATATGCTTAAAATTTAACCGAAACTTTTTTACTTAACCAACGAAATTACATTCAATTCCAAAATTAGAAGTATTGTAAATGTATAATCATAGGTTTGTTCAAAAAAACTGATAAAATAAAAGCTATAACAGTTAAATAAAGTTTTCTCATAAGTGAGTATAAATAATTGTGAATTAATTAGAAAAAAGAGGTGTAAATCTAGTGTTTTTATTTATTTTTTAAAAATTGCATTTCTACAAACCATATTTTTATAAACAATTACACCTCTTTTGTGATTATTTTTCTAATTTCAACCAAACAAAATCATTCCATCCTTCAATTAATCTGGTAGGATCGGTCATTTTAGTTCTGTCTTGTTCATCGATGTAAACTATTTTATTGTTTTTTACATTGAATTTATAAACTCTTGGTGCTTTTTCATTAGAAAGAGTTAGCTCGATTTTGTAAGCTCCGTCTGTTAAATCATTAAATTTTATTGCATCACCGGTTGGTTTGTCAATTGGTCTTAATGCG